>MFVH01000001.1 GCA_001786015.1 Candidatus Nomurabacteria bacterium RIFCSPLOWO2_01_FULL_46_18
AAATAAAATAATTTTCCGACTCGCCCATTCTGTCCAGTTTAGACAAAATAAATTCCCGCGCCTCGGCGTTTTCCAAAATGCCGGAGAAAATGACCGCGCAAGTTTTAAAAAATAAGCCGGGACCGGAATAAAAGCTCTCAATCTGGAGCGGGTTAAAATCGTTCTTTCCGATCGAAAAAATCTCCGCGACCTTCGGTATTGTTTTCATAAACTTTTCGTGGGCCAGACGCTTCCTCTCCGCGTCCTCGCCGGAGAATAAATAAAGCATAAATTTAAAATCTTACTTCCCTTTCATACTGGCGATATGAATCGCCGTATTTTTCTTCCAATGTTTCTTCATACTTTTTAAGAAAGACAGTTTTACTGAGGAGAAACGACAAGATCGTAGAGACAACCACGAAAAAGGCGTTGGCGACAATTCCGAAGCCCAGGGTTAGAAGGAAAAGCCCCCAATGGGTGGGCGTGCGAGTATAGCAGTAGGGGCCCCTGCAGAAATCTTCCTTGGTCGGACTCTCTCTGGCGTGTAGATTCCGCGTCGTGCGCTGGGCCCAAAAAATAAGCGCCGAGGCCAGAATCAGCAGAACAAAGCCGAGCGAGATAACGACGGTATCTTTTAAAATTCGGAGAGGAAAAAGAACATCCAAGACCACCCCCGCGATCAAAAAAATAAAATAACTGAAATAGGAATGGGCTAAAATAGAGTGAATTTTATTGGTTAAATCCAGAGTTTTTACTTCGCCTACCATTCAACTATTATAACATAAATCACTTCACTTCGCCCAGATTGCCTCCGGCTCCGACATGGACAGAAAGTGGCACGTCGGTTTTGAAGTAGATATATGACCGCTCCAGCACATTCTCCATCGCTCTTTTAATTAACTTTTCCGCCCCTTCGAGCGCGCTCTCTTCAATTTCATAAACGAGCTCGTCGTGGATAACCAAAACTAGGCAGACACTATTCAGCATTTTCGTTTTTGCCAAATCTTCGTGAACATACCGAATCGCGAGCTTGATAATGTCCGCGGCCGTGCCTTGGATCGGCGCGTTAATGGCGGTGCGCTCGGCCATATTTTTCAAAAATGGAACCCGAGAATTGATATTCGGGAAATTCCGCCTCCGGCCGAAGAGAGTTTCGGTATAAGAATTTTTCACGGCTTGGGTTTTTACTCCTTCGAGATAATCTTTGAGCCCGGCAAATTGGCGGAAATAATTATCGTAAAATTTCTGCGCTTCTTCCCGTGTTCCGCCTAAATTCTTCTTCAGCGCGGAAACCCCCATCCCGTAGAGAATGCCGAAATTTATCACCTTGGCCTGCCTTCTCATTTCCGCGGCCACTTTTTCAATCGGAACTCCAAAAACAAAAGAAGCGACACCGGCGTGAATGTCTTTTTTATTCCTGAAAATGCCGATCATCTTCAAGTCTTTCGAAAGCATTGCCGCCACTCGAAGCTCGATCTGACTGTAATCAAAAGCGACAAGCTTGTGCCCGGGGCGGGCGACAAAACCTCCGCGGATTCTTTTTCCCAAATCGGATTTGATCGGTAAATTCTGCAGGTTCGGGTCTTGTGAAGAAAAGCGCCCGGTCACCGTTCCGTTTTGCAAGAACTTCGCATGCAGGCGGCCGTCGGGACCGACCATTTTGGGAATCACGTCAATATAAGTTGAGAGCAATTTCTGGAGTTCGCGGTAGCTCATGATTTCTCTTACAATCAAATTTTCTTCGGCTAATTCTTCCAGGACTTCTATCTTGGTAGAATATGCGCCGCTTGCTCCCTTTCTTCCTCTCTTCAGACCAAGCTTCTCGAATAAAACTTGGGCTAGTTGTTTCGGGGAGTTAATATTAAATTCCCCTCCTGCCATCCGGTAGATTTTTTTGACTAAAATATCCAATTCCCGGTGGTACTCGCGAGAGAGTTTTTCAAAATATCCTTTATCGATAAGGATACCCCGGTCTTCCATCTCTTTGATCAAGGGCATAATCGGGTGCTCAATCTCTTCATAAATTTTCAGCAGCTTTTTTTCTTTTAATTTTTCAAAAATATACTCATGCGCCTCTTGGAAAGAGCTTGTCTTTCCGAAAATCAAAACGTCTTCAAGATTCGGGTTCACCGTATCCGAATTAATGAGCCAGAGAGCAATCGAGGCTTCGCGAAGCTTCTCAAGATCTACTTCTTCTTTCTTTCCTTCGGGGAGAGGGAGAGCCACCTCTCCTCCGTTTTCTCCGAAAAATCTTCGAACCCGCGCGAATAAGCTGCGAAATTCAAATTTGGCAAAAACTTCTTCAATCTTTTTTAAATCAGCGCTCTCCCAGAAAGTTTTCGCCGGGGTGTTGAATTTAATCGGCGCGTCGAGCCGGATCTTTCCGAGCGTTTTGGAGAAAAGCGCTTCTTCTTCGTTCTCTTTGATCAGTTTTATTATCCGTTCTGAAAAACCAGCTTCCTTAAATCGTAATTCGTAATCTTTAATTTTAAATTGCTTGTAGATTTCTTCAATCGTCCCGAACTTAAGAATGAGCTCGGTGGCCGTTTTCTCACCAACTCCCTTAATCCCGACAATGTTGTCCGAGGGATCGCCGCGCAAACCCTTATAGTCCGGAAGCAGCGCCGGCTTGAAACCGAAACGCGCGATTACCTTATCTTCGTCATATAAAATAGTGTCAGAGATTCCCTTCTTTAAGGTATAAACTTGCACTCTTTTATCATCGACCAGCTGCATCGTATCCATGTCTCCAGAAGCAATAATTATTTTTACACCATCTTCCCTCTTTAACTTCTCTATAATAGTCCCTATCACGTCATCCGCTTCGAATCCCACGGCATCATAGATCGGAATACCGAAGGCTTCAAAAATCTCCCGAGAATTTTTTAACTGGACGATAAGCGCGTCATCGGCTTTGGCTCGGCCGGCCTTATAGCCGTCATACGCCTCGTGACGAAAAGTCTTGCCGGGCAGGTCGTAACAGGCGACAATATAATCCGGCTTGAGTTCGCCGATAATCCTCATGAGCATGGTGGCGAGACCATACAAGGCGCCCGTCGGCTCCCCAGAAGAGGAAAGAAACTCCGGAAGAGCATGATAAGCCCGATGAATTATCGCGTGAGCATCCAAAAGGACCAATAATTGAGGCTTTTTCGACATTATCTAGATTATAGCGTATAATTTTACTTAATGGCGGATTTTGATGATGAAAAACAAAAGAAGCGGCTGGATGATTTACACCGCCTGGAGGAGGAACAGCTGATTTCAACGCTTGCGGAATCGAAGTACGGCATACCTTATATTGACCTCTATCACCACATCGTCGACAATGAAGCGCTCCGGGCGATTCCGGAAGAAGAAGCGCGCGAACTCAAAGTGGCTCCCTTCGGTCTCTCCGGAAAAAATGTCTTGATTGCTCTTCGTTCTCCGCAACCAGAGATCCTCTCCAGACTAAGGGGCGAAATGGAGACCAAGGGCCTAGTCGCGAATTTTTATATGGCCTCGGGGGCCAGTCTGGAGAAAGTTTGGGAGAGATACAAGGAGCTCTCGATGGCGAAGAGTTCGCAGATCGGCGGAATTGAAATCTCGGCTGAAGTCTTAAGAAACACGGCGAAAAATATCTCAAAAATGCAGGACATCGCCGGAGTAATCGGAGAGGCGCTTCAGGGCAACTCTGTCCATCGGGTCTCACGAATCCTGGAAATAATTTTGGCCGGAGCGATCGCGATCGGGGCGTCCGACGTGCATATCGAACCGGAAAAAGACCGCGCCCGGTTGCGCCTGCGTCTTGATGGCGTGCTCCAGGATGTCGCCTTTTTCGGCTCTGATATTTACCATCTCTTAAATTCGCGGATTAAGCTTCTCTCCGGGATGAAGCTCACTTCCCAAATAAGTCAGGATGGCCGCTTCGGCATTACCGAAGGAGACGAAGAAATAAATATCAGGGGCTCGCTTATCCCCGGTTCTTACGGCGAGTCGATCGTGCTTCGCATTCTTGATCCAAAATCAATCCAGGTAAAGTTCGAAGAATTGGGCATCGAGCCGTATTTGCTTTCAATCATCGAGGGGGAAATTGCCAAACCCAACGGCATGATTTTGGTCACCGGCCCGACCGGCAGCGGGAAAACTACCACTCTTTACGCATTCTTAAGAAAAATTTATTCGCCGGAGATAAACGTCGTCACTATCGAAGATCCGGTCGAGTATCACATCATCGGAATCACTCAAACTCAAATCTCCGACAAAGGCAAGGGTTATACTTTCCTGGAAGGGCTGCGTTCGGCCCTGCGCCAAGATCCGGACGTAATCATGGTCGGCGAAATCCGCGACTCGGAGACCGCCAGAACGGCGGTGCAATCGGCCTTGACCGGCCACCTGGTTCTCTCCACCCTGCACACCAACAACGCGGCCGGGGTTATCCCGCGCCTGGTTGATCTGGGAGTAAATCCCAAAATTATGGTTTCTGCCTTGTCGCTTTCGATGGCCCAGCGCCTGGTCCGCCGGCTCTGCCGGTTTTGCAAGGTTGAAAAACCCGCCCCGGAGGACATGGCGCAGGTGATAAAATCGATAGTGGAAGGGATGAAAAAAGAAGGGAAAGATTTAAAGAAATATAATCTGAAAAACATCGATAGTCCACTGAAGCTCTTCTTTCCGGCCGGCTGCGACAAGTGCAACGCCACGGGATACTCCGGCCGAATCGGGATTTTTGAAGCGATCAAAACCGACGAGGCGATCGAGAAAATCATTCCGGAGAATCCGAGCGAGCACGAAATAAAAAAAGTGGCGAGTAGGCAAGGAATCCTCTCTTTGCGGCAGGATGGGGTGGTAAAAATGCTCGCCGGCATCGCTTCCTTTGAAGAAGTACAAAGTGTGGTAGATTTAAACGAGGAATAAAAATGAAAAGTAAATTCCAAATTTTTGAAAAAAAAGACCGGAAGCATTTTAAGGTAATTATCTTCGGGAGCTCCCGGGTCAAAATGTATGATAACACCTACAAGAAAGTGTGGCGTTTGGCGGAGCTCTTGGGTGAGCGCGGGGTGGACGTAGTGACCGGCGGGGGGCCCGGACTGATGCAAGCGGCCAACGAGGGTCATCGTGAGGGAAGCAAGCTCGGGCGCCACCGGACTCATTCAATCGGCATCGGGGTGAAACTGCTTTGGAAACAGAAATTCAATAAGTCGGTGCAATATAAAGAAGAATTCAATAAATTCTCCAGAAGGCTCGACGAATTTATGCTTCTCTCCAACGCCGTTGTCGTCGCCCCCGGAGGATTAGGCACGATGCTGGAATTATTTTACAGTTGGCAACTAGTTCAAGTACACAATATCTGCAACATACCGATTATTTTAATGGGAAAAAGGTGGAGAGGGCTCCTAAGGTGGATAAAAAAGGAGGCACTCCGAAAAAAATACTTAAACAAAGACGATTATGAACTGGTTTTCTGCGTCGATACTCCCAAGCAAGCGATAAAAATAATCGAGGAGAGTTTCAATTCTTTCAAGAAGGGCGGGAAAAATTTCTGTCTAAATTACAAAAAATATAAAGTCTAAACAAAAAGATACTAATCCCTAAACAATCCTTTTGGGCACAAAACCTAAAAGTAACAAATTCTTGAAGGATAGCCCCAGCGCACCAGAGGTGGCCAAAGCGTCCTACGCAAATTCGTATAACCAGGGGTTGATTGCTTAGAGATCAGTATCTTCTTATAAAAGAACTCCCAAATTATATCCTATCTCCCGAGAGCGTCTATCTGCTATAATGTGGATGACCTGTTAATACCTGTTGATAAATTCTGAGGAGAGTATAGCATATTTTAATATCAATGTCAAGTTCAAAAAACAAAGAAAATAAGGATCTTTTGGGAGATTCCCACCTGGACCAGACCTTGCGGCCAAGAACTTTTCTCGAATATGTCGGCCAAAAGCACATCAAGGATAATATCAAAATCCTGCTTAAGGCGGCAGCGGAAAGAGGTCACACCCCGGAGCATATCCTTTTTTATGGTCCACCGGGGCTGGGAAAAACTACGCTAGCTCATTTGATCGCCAGAGAAACCGGAAAGCAGATGAAAATCACTTCCGGCCCGGCGATCGAGAAAGTCGGGGACTTGGCTTCGATCCTGACCAATCTCTCACCGGGCGACATTCTTTTCATCGACGAAATTCATCGGCTGAATAAAATGGTGGAAGAAATACTTTATCCGGCGTTGGAGTCCGGCGTCCTCGACATCATCCTCGGCAAGGGACCTTCGGCCCGGACGATACAGCTTGATCTTCCCCCTTTTACGCTAATTGCCGCCACTACTCGGGTCGCGCTTATCTCGGCGCCGCTCCGCTCTCGTTTCTCCGGCGGAGTTTTCCGACTGGAGTTTTATTCCAATAAAGAAATTGAAGAAATTATCCGACGTTCGAGCAAATTGCTCCAGGCGGAACTGGTCCCCGAGGCAACGGAAGAAATTGCCAAACGCAGCCGCTTCACTCCCCGCACTGCCAATTATTTTTTGAAGCGTTGCCGGGATTTTGCCCAAGTGCATAAAAAAAAGCTGGATAAAAGCACAGTCGAAGAGGCGCTCCGGATGCTCTCGGTTGACGAGTCCGGCTTGAATATTTCCGACCGAAAGTTTCTGGAGGTTCTAATCAAAAAATTCTCCGGCGGGCCGGTCGGCCTGAAAACGATCGCGGCCGCTCTCTCCGAAGAAGAAGCGACCCTGGAAGAAGTAATCGAGCCGTATCTGATTCAGCTTGGATTTTTGGAGCGCACTCCTCGCGGGCGCCTCGCCACCTCAAAAGCCCACGAGCATTTGGGACTTGGAAAAGAAGGACCCAATAAGCTTCTCTAAATTATGGCCGGTCATAATAAATGGTCACAAATTAGGAGACAGAAAGAAGTAACCGACGCGAAAAAAAGCAAGGCTTTTTCAAAATTGACGAGGATGATCGGTGTACAAGCGCGAATCTCCGCGGGAAAAGATACGGTAGAGCTTCGAGCGGCGGTTGAAAAAGCAAAAAAGGCAAATGTTCCGAAAGATATTATCGAAAGAGCTGTAAAGAAAGCGGGCGAATCCGCCAAAATGGAAACGGCAACCTATGAAACCTACGGTCCGGGCGGAGTCGGTGTAATAATTGAAGCTTTAACTGACAATAAAAATAGAACAACTCAAGAGATAAAACATATTCTTTCCGAAAATAATTCAGCTCTCGGTTCGATCGGGTCGGTCGCTTGGGTTTTTTCCATCTCTCCCGAGAAAAAATGGATTCCAAAAAATACAACCTCTCTCTCCGGCGAAGACTTGAAACTTTTAGAAAAACTAGTGGACGAGCTTGAGGAGAACGATGATGTGCAGGAAGTTTACACTAACGCCGAATGAGGCTAGAAATGATAGAATCTTAGTATGAGAATACTGGGTATTGATCCGGGATATGAGCGGTTGGGCATAGCCGTTTTGGAAAAAAAGGGCGGGAAAGAACACGTTTTGTTTTCCGCCTGTTTTAAAACTTCACCGAAGTTAGAATTTCCGGAAAGATTAAATTTAATTAGCGAAGAAATTGGAGGAATGGTGAAAAAATACAAGCCGGAAGTGCTGGCGATTGAAACTCTTTTTTTAAACACCAACCAAAAAACGGCGATGCGGGTGGCCGAAGTTCGGGGGGTCGCTTTAAATGAGGCGGTCAAGGGAGGTCTCCGCGTTTTTGAGGCTTCTCCGCCCCAAATCAAAACAGCTACGACCGGCTACGGCCGGGCGAACAAAGAACAAATGAAAAAAATGGTGAAAATGCTTGTAAATATTGAGACGGGACGGGAATCGGACGATGAGCTTGATGCGATCGCGGTTGCTTTGACCGCCTTGGCGCACTTGGGGAACATAAGGCCGACGTAAAAATCGGCCTCCGACCTCTAAGGGGAGCGTCGGAGTTATCCACAGTAAATAGAAATCTCCCTTGCCAAACAATTTTCTTTTTGCAAAAATAAAAAAATCAAAGTCGAATTTTTAAAAATAAAACTATATGTTTTACGACGACGAATTAGCTAGCGAAAGAAATTTTGGTACTGATGAAGAAGAGGAGACGCCTGAATCGGAGGAGGGGGCAGTGAGTGGTTTAGAGGAAGAGGAAGAAGACCCCTACCAGGAAAATTAGAAAATTTTTATAAATCTCCTTTTACCTATTTTAAACTTCATTCCGCTTCCCGGGATAAAACTAGGGTCGGTTATCTTTTCACCGGTTCCCAGATTTATCACCGCCCCTTCTTGCACCAGTCTTCTAAAATCACTCTTCGAAGATACAACTCTCGCTTTAACTAAAACATCCATCAGTGTTTCTCCCTCTTTCATCTCAACTTCAGTCATTTCTTCCGGGATCTTTCCTTTTTGAAAAGTATTTACGAAACTATTTTCCGCTTTTTGGGCGTATTTTTCGCTATGATACATTTTAACAATTTCTTTACCCAATTTTAATTTTACCTCTTTTGGGTTTAAAGATTTATTTCTTAGACCCTCTTCGATCTTTTCTGTTTCAGAAAAAGGAATGTTGGTGCAAAGCTTCATATATTTAGTGATAAGACTATCTGGTATCGACATTATCTTTCCAAACATTTCGTTTGGTTTTTCATCCAAGGCAATATAATTGCCAAAGCTCTTGCTCATTTTTCTAACGCCGTCAATTCCTTCAAGAAGTGGTAGGGTTAAAATGTCTTGTTCTGGTATTTTAAAATAACGCTGAACTCTGCGACCCATAAGAAGATTAAACTTTTGATCCGTGCCACCAAGCTCAACGTCTGCTTTTATTGCGACAGAATCATACCCTTGGAGTAGCGGATAAAGGACTTCCAAAATAGTTATGTCTTGGTTGTTATCAATCCTCTTTTTAAAATCGGAACGATGTAATACTTGTTGTATTGTTCCTGCCCTGGAAAGTTCCAGAATGGTGGTCATTTTATTATCCAGCCATTCGCTGTTGTGGCGAACCTCAACTTCCTTAAGTTTTAAAACTTTCCCGGCCTGCCTTAGATAACTTTTCATGTTTCTTTTGACTTCGGACTGGCTAAGAATTTTTCGGGTTTCAGATCTGCCCGATGGATCACCTATCATGGCGGTAGAATCTCCAATTATCAAAACCGCCTTATGCCCTAAATCTTGGAATTGGCGAAGTTTGCGCAGGGGAACAGTGTGCCCGATGTGAAGATCGGGTGTTGTTGGGTCAATCCCAAATTTTACTCGCAGTTGTTTGCCAGACTTTAGTCTTAAGGCGAGGTGCTCTCTTTCTATAATTTCTTCCACCCCAGCGCTTAAAATTTCTTCGATTTTCGCCTGATCGGTGATTATTTTCATTATTCGAATCATAACACTTTTTCTGCTATAATTGAAGCCGTGTTTAAGAAAGTATTTAAAAAAATTAAAAAAACCGAAACAAACTTAATTTTATTTTTGGCCGGGTTAGTCATCTTTTTCGGCGGAGTTGGAGTTATTTGGGTTTTCTCTTTTAAAATTCCGGACTTGAATTCCTTTGAAGATAGAAAAATCGTGAACTCGACCAAAATCTACGACCGGACCGGCGAATTTTTGCTCTACGATATCCACCGTGACATTCGTCGAACGAATATCCCCTTCGACCAGATGGGCGCCAATATTAAAAACGCCACCGTGGCGGTGGAAGATTCCGATTTTTACAACCACAAGGGAATCCGAATCTCTTCGATTATCCGGGCCAGCCTAACCAACCTCCTGGGTACCGGCAAAACTCAAGGCGGCTCAACTATTACCCAGCAACTGGTTAAAAACACCCTGCTGAACCCGAAAAAAACTTTCGGCCGAAAAATAAAGGAGTGGGTCTTGGCGCTCAAAATCGAACGGGCCTTGCCGAAAGAAAAAATCCTTGAATTATATTTAAATGAGGTTCCTTACGGCGGAACGGTTTACGGCGTGGAGGAAGCCGCCCGCACCTATTTCGACAAAAACGCCAGCGATTTGACTCTGGCCGAGGCGGCATACCTGGCTTCCATTCCGCAATCGCCGACTTATCTTTCACCCTACGGAAAAAATAAGGAGAAGCTGGAAGAAAGAAAAAACTTTGTACTTTTTAGAATGCGTGAACTTGGTTTTGTCGGCGACCAAGATTATGAAGCGGCTAAGAGCGAAGTGGTCGCCTTTTTGCCTCAAACCAGCGGAAGCATCAAAGCGCCGCACTTCGTATTTTTCCTTAAAGACTATTTGGAACAAAAATATGGAACGGATGTGGTGGAGAACGGCGGGCTCAAAATCGTAAGCACCCTCGACTATGAATTGGAGAAAAAAGCGGAAGAGATTGTTAAAGAGGGGGCGCTTCAAAATGAAAAAAACTGGAACGGTAAGAACGCCGGCCTGGTTGCCATCGACCCCAAAACCGGACAAATTTTGGCGATGGTCGGCTCCCGCGATTATTTTGACAAAAACATCGACGGTAATTACAACGTGGCAACCGCGCGAAGGCAGCCCGGGTCATCTTTCAAGCCGTTTATTTACGCAACCGCCTTCAACGAAGGGTTTACCGAGGCCACGGTGCTCTTCGACCTGCCGACGGAATTTCAGACAACTTGCGACCCTTATGGCAAAGCCCGGCCCGGATACAACCAAGACGATTGCTACATGCCCCAGAATTACGACGGTTTGCATCGGGGGCCAATGAAGCTTCGGGACGCTCTGGCCCAATCGATTAACATCCCGGCGGTGAAACTTTTTTATCTGGTGGGTTTGAAAAACGCGCTCAATCTTGCCCAAGAAATGGGGATCAGTACCTTGACTGACATCAGCCGCTACGGGCTTACATTGGTTATCGGCGGCGGCGAGGTTACTTTACTCGACATGACTTCCGCTTTTGGAGTTTTTGCCAACGATGGCGTCCGTAATTCTTATACCGGAATTTTAAAAGTTGAAGACGCGAACGGAAATATCCTGGAAGAATTTTCCCCGAACGGAAAAGAGGTGTTGCCAAAGAATACCGCCTTGACTCTTTCCGATATTTTGTCGGACAACCTGGCTCGCGTCCCGACCTTTGGCGTCGCTTCCCCGCTTTTGATACCAGGCAGAGAGGTTGCGGTTAAAACCGGAACGACTAACAGCAATAGAGACGCTTGGACGGTCGGCTATACTCCCTCAATCGCCGTCGGGGTTTGGGTCGGGAACAACGATAACCAGCCAATGAAAAAGGGCGGGGCGGCCATGGCCGGCCCGATTTGGAATAAATTCATAACGGAAGCCTTAAAAAAACTGCCGAATGAAAATTTCGAAAAGCCGAACCTGGCGATTGATCCGGCCCTAAAACCGGTCTTGCGCGGCTACTGGCAAGGGAATGAAAGCTTTGTAATCGATAAAATCTCCGGCAAATTGGCAACCGAAAATACCCCGCCGGAAACCCGGGAAGAAAAAATCATAACCAACGTTCATTCGATTCTTTACTGGGTGGACAAAAATAATATTTTGGGGCCGCCGCCGGAGAACCCAGCTTCCGATCCGCAATTCAGCCGCTGGGAAACCGCGGTGCAAAATTGGTGGGCGCAAAACAGCGGGAGTTTTGCGAGAGTAACCGCCGGGGAAAAACCAACCTTGACCGACGATGTCCATCGCGGAGAGCTTGGGCCAAAAATTTCAATCCTGGAACCGAACGAAAATATTTCTTACCGCGCGGGCCAAAGAATAAATTTGAAGATTTCCAATCCCGGATCTTTCCCGATCCAGAAAATAGACGTTTTCGTGAACGATGTTTATTTGGGAAGCGCCGAGGGGCCGCTTGCCTTTTCTTTTATTCCCGAAGAATTGGATAATTTAAAAGAAAAAAACACAATAAGAGTAATTTCCTATGATTCCGTCTTCAACCGCTCGGAGGGCGTTTCAACTTTTAAGGTAGAACAATAGAGAGCTAACGGTTCATCGGCATAATTAAATAAGTGAAAGACGGGTCGGAAAGCGGGGCGACCACGATCGGGCGAGCGGCACCCAAGAGCTTGATCGAGAGGCTATCGGTCGGAATTGACTGAAAGCAGTCCAGGAAATATTTAAAGTTAAAACTAAGCTCTACCGCCTCGCCGGAGAGCGCCGCGTCCAAGTGCGTTTTATTTTCCCCCACGTCATTGTTGGCTGAAGAAAGCTCAAAAATTTTTTCTTTTGGCGCGATTCGGAGATTCACTTGATTGAATTTATCGGAAAAAATATTCGAGAGCTTGAGCGCGCCCAGGAGCTCTTGCTTCAAAACCACCGCCTCGGTTTTCGACTCTTTTGGGATAATTTGGCGATAGTCGGGAAAAATTCCATTCACCACCCGTGAGGTTAGGTAAGTGTTCTCCGCGGAAAAAGAAACTTGATTCTTATTAAAACATATTTTTACTTCGCCCTGGAGTTCGCCGAAAACCCGCAATATTTCCGGGATGTTTTTAAAAGGAATAAGGACACTCATCGCTTCGGCTCCCCTCACCTTGATTTTCTTCTCCGCTAGACGGAAGGAGTCGGTGGCAACAAAAATCAGATTATCCTCATTCGAATAAATATAAACACTGGAAATTTCTGGCTTTACATCTGAGACGGCGGAGCTGTAATAAACAGATTTTATGCCGTCAATCACTTTTTGGGCTTCAATTTTAAACTCGGTGCCGGAAACCGTCGGGATGGTCGGAAAGTCATCCCAGGGTTGACCTTTTACTTTTACTTTATTTCTTTTTGTTTTAACCATTAGGTTTCCGTCAACGCTTTCCAGAGAAACGCTTTCGGTGTCTAAAATATTTGAAAAAACGTCCGCCAAAACCCCTCCGGGGATCGCTAGGGTACCTTCTTTTTCAATCTTAGCCGGGATTTCAATCTCAATTCCCAGGCTTAGGTTGGTGGCGCGAAGTTTCAGCGATTTACCGGAAGCAATTAAAAGAATTGAATTTAAAACCGGCAGGGTTAAATTTTTACCAGTAACTCTTTCGGCCTGGAAAATCCCATTTTTAATTTTTTCAACACCGCAATCTATTTTCATTTTGTTAATATCTTTATATATTTAATTTATTAATACTATTAGCTCTGTTAATAAGTGGATAAGTAAAAAATCTTTTATAATTAATCACTTAAATAGAATTCTAATTTGTTCAACCTCCTGTAAAAGCTGTGGATCGTTTTTCAGGTCACCTTTTATTTTTAAATAGGAGTGGATCACGGTAGTATGGTCCTTACCGCCGAGCTTTTGCCCGATCAAGGGGTAAGAAACACTGAAATCTTCGCGCAAGAGGTACATTACTACCTGCCTGGCCTTGACGATTTCTTTTCTTCTGGTTTTTTCATAGATAGTGGTCTCTTCCAAATTATAATAGTCGCTGACTGTTTTCACCACGTCTTTGATCGCCACGTTTTTCTTTGGCCGAAGGTTGTTTTTCAAGAGACTTTTGGCTTCGGAAAGCGAAACCGGCTTATTTTTTAAGCGATATTGGCAAACAATGATGTTTAAACTTCCTTCCAGCTCCCGAATATTCCCCTGAATCGCGCTCGCGACGTATTCAACCACCTCTTGATCCAAATCAACATTCATTTCCCGAAGCTTTACTTTCAAGATCGCTAGGCGCGATTCATATTCCGGCTCGGTGATATCAACGATCATGCCGGCGGCAAAACGGGATTTCAACCGATCGGCCAGCTCCGGGATGTGGTTGGGGTGCTTATCCGAAGAAAAAATGATCTGCTTGCTGTTTTCATGGAAGGTGTTGAAGGTATGGAAAAGTTCTTCTTGGATTTTCTCCATTTTGCCGATGAATTGGATGTCGTCGATGATCAGAAGATCATATTTGCGATATTTTTCCTTAAAAGAGTTCGCCTTGTTGTTTTGGAGCGAATTGACGAAATCGGTCGCGAATTTCTCCAGCGTCAGGTAATGCACTTTTTTGCCTGGAAATTTTTCTTTGATCGAATTGCCAACGGCCTGAATGAGGTGAGTTTTACCCAGACCGGTCGCCCCGTAGACGAAGAACGGATTGTACTTCGTTCCCGGGCTCTCAATGATCGCCTGCGCCGCGGCATAAGCTAGCTCGTTAAAAGATCCAACGATAAAAGAATCAAATCGATAGCGGGAATTTAGATTGTCATCCGGATTTATATACAAATCCTTAAGCGGCAATTCCCTGTTGATATAGTTGTTTTCGGTCCGGGGAATTTCTTGCCTGCCGGCCTCGGCCTTGGTAATCGTATATTCCACCGCGCGCATGTTTTCGTAGGCCCCGGCAATGGTTTTGGTTATGAGTTTGTGATATTTGTTCTTCAGCCAGTCGCGAACAAACTCATTCGGGACACCGACATAAATAACCCCCATTTCTTCCTTTAAAATAGATGTATTTTTGAACCAAGTGCTGAAATTGGCCTTAGAGACGTCAGCCTCGATTCCACTCAAACAGTTTTTCCAAAGCTCTTTCGTGTCCATCGGCTTGCATTATACTATCAGTTTTTAAATTAAGAAACTCTCAACTTCTTATTAACTATGTTGATAAACTGTTGATAATCTAATATACTACCCAGATGTCGCAAACATATCAACCCAAAAAACGAAAAAGGAAAAAAACGCATGGGTTTTTGGTAAGGTCTAGAAAAAATACCGGCCAAAAAGTGCTACGAAGGCGAAGAAGGAAAGGAAGGGCCAGAATTTCAGTCTAGCATGCTTCCTAAAAAGAATAGAATCGACAGAAAAACAGTGGCAAAGATTTTTAAAATCGGAAGATTTGTCGGTTCTCAGAATTTAACCCTGAAGTTTATAAAGGAGAGCGGCGGACAGTCAAGAATTTCTTTCGTTGTTCCCAAAAATGTTGCCAGGGCTTCAAGCAAACGAAATTATCTACGTCGACGGGGTTACATAATAATAGAGAAATATCTAAACCGTTTTCCTCTCGGATTTTACGGAGTTTTTATTTTTAAAACAATAAACATCGATATAGAAAATGAAATCAAAACAATTCTTACTAAGTTGCATTAACTTTTATCAAAAAAGATTGAGCCCCATCAAAAAACCAAGCTGTGTTTTTTTTCCAACTTGTTCGAATTATGCGAAAGAAGCGATTTTAAAATACGGAGCCAAAAAGGGCACGAAACTTGCCCTACTTCGAATCCTTCGTTGCCACCCTTGGCAGAAAAATCATTTTGATCCGCTTAAATAATCTGATAGAATGAGTGAATGTTGGGAGATATTTGGAACTTTCTTTTATATCAGCCGCTCCTCAATATTTTGGCGTTCCTCGTTTCAATCGTTCCCGGCGGCGATGTGGGGCTCGCCATTATAATTCTCACGCTTTTGGTAAAAATTGTTCTCTATCCCCTTTCCCAGCGCTCGATCGAAAGCCAGGCCAAGATGAATCTCTTGGCTCCGGAGCTTAAAAAAATCAAAGAAAACGGCAAAAGCAAAGAAGAACAGGCGCGACTCACCTTCGAACTCTACAAAACAAACAAGGCTAATCCGTTTTCCGGATGCCTTTTGGTCTTGATTCAAATACCCATAATTTTTGCTCTTTACTGGGTTTTTTACAAGGGAATAAGTTTCGACGGCGGACTTCTTTATTCTTTTGTCCAAGCTCCGGAGAAAGTTAACATGTTCTTCCTTGGAGCTTTGGACATTGGCCAGAAAAGCTTAATCCTCGCGGTTCTGGCCGGCATCTCTCAATATCTGCAGGCGCACTTTATGCCGAAGCCCCCCTCCACGGGAGAAGCGGGATCGTTCTCGCACAGCTTTTCGAAGAGCATGCATTTCCAGATGAAATATTTTTTCCCGTTCCTGGTCGCTTTCATCGCTTATACGATTTCCGGGGCAGTTGCATTATATTGGATTACCAGTAATATCTTCTCTGTGGGGCAGCAAATTTATGCAAAAAGACGACACAATTAATTTAATCAAAGAATTAATCGAAAAAACCACCGTATCGGCTGGCGAGATTCAAGTGACCGAAGAAACCGGAGAGAGGGGGAAAAAGACAGTTTGGTTTTCCGTTGAAGTCTCCGACCCCTATCATTTCTCGGCCAGAGGCGGGGAAGGTCTTTTCGCCTTGAATCATCTCGTGAGAAGAATAATTGAAACCCGGTCTCCGGACTTGGTCGAGGAAATTTTGGTTGACATCAACGGCTTTCAGAAAAAAAGAGTTGAAAACGTTCGCGCCGTTGCCCACATGATGGCCGAGCGAGCCCGCTACTTCAAATCAAACATTGAAGTCGATCCGATGTCCGCCTTCGAGCGGAGAATCGTGCACGAATTCCTCTCCGATGCCGCCGATTTGAGAACCGAATCGGAGGGGACTGGTCCCGGCCGACGCGTGGTGATCAAATATATCGGCTCTTTATAATTTGATTTCCCAGAGGTAAGAGTCACTCTTGTTCACGAAGAACAAGTAACTCTCGTTTTCGTCAAGCGAAGGCTTTATGCCATCCACCACCACCCCGCCGGGCGCTCTTGTTGGCTCAAGAATTATCGCCCCGCTCCCGGTCTCCACATCTATTTTCCAAATGTCGTCATTGAAAGATACCTCTCCGCGGTACCAGCTGTCGGGATAGAATGCCCCCGGCGCGGACTTCGGGACGGCGCAATAAATCGCGGTACTTCCCTTATTCCAAACACATTTCTCCGGCAGAGTTCGAGCGCCGAGCGCCAATGAGCTTCTTGTTTCGAGGTCGTAAATATTAAGCGATAGGCTACTGTCGCCATAGAGAATCAATTTCCCGCTCGGACTTCCAATTGCGGTAAGTCCGTTTATCCCGCCTAGAATTTTCGCTAAAGATTTGGTATCGGGATTAAGCGCGTAGAGATAGCCCGGGATGTTTCCGGAGGGCTTGGTGGTGAGAACGATCATTTTTGCGGAGGGCCACGAAGTGAGCCATTCGCTAAAGGGCGAGTCGAAGACCTGTACCTTTTTATCGCCCAAGACTCCAGATGTTGTGCCGATTACGCTTTCCCCTTGATTGTAGAGATAAAATATCTTCGAGCCGTCCGATGAAACGCTCATGTCTGTAATGTTGTCCGGTAGAAATGTCCCACCCACTTCATTGTTTTCACTTGTATCTCCCCCCAGTAATTCTTTAGGCAGAGCGCCGGCGAAAGTTTCGATCGTTCGTTCATCCACCTTCAGACGGCGCATAATCACCGCTTCCCCCTTGTTGCCGAAATACGCTTCATAGACTTTTGGGACGAGAGTACCGGTGAACTTCCGCTCGTCAATAATATCGACAAAAGTCTGGTAAATATTTCCAGTCGCCCGCGCCACATAACGTAAGGTCGGTGCGAA
This sequence comes from Candidatus Nomurabacteria bacterium RIFCSPLOWO2_01_FULL_46_18, assembly GCA_001786015.1. Lineage (GTDB taxonomy): Bacteria > Patescibacteriota > Minisyncoccia > Phycocordibacterales > UBA9973 > UBA9973. Next base: position 17,227 of record MFVH01000001.1, read on the forward strand.
TTCGGTTTCGGGAGGGGCCACCGCCTTCGGCGGGGTCCCGCCTTCGGCGGTGATTAGGGGTGGGGGTACTTCCACATACCTCTCTTTTTGATACACCGTGTATCCCGCAACCGGCATGTTGGAAACTCTTCTTAGTCGAAGTTCTTGGTCCTCTCCCGCAGTCGGAATGTCAGTTGTATCTCCCGGTTCTGCCGGTGCTCCGGGCGTGGGCGTGCTCGGCTTGAAAGGATTGAATTGCGACCAGAAATTTGTGCTGGGTGTTTCGCCGGGGGCCAGCGTTCCGGGCTTTTCGCGAGTGAACCAAAAGAAAGCCAGTATCGCCAGAGCGATGAGAAGGATGATTAATAAGTTTTTGTTTCGTTTAGACATGAATTATGATTTTAAACCGTCACACGTACCGGTTGTATACTGTGCTTCGTTAATTAATTTACTAAAATGCATAGCGTCTTTTTTGGTTATCCAATATCCCCCCCAGCCAAAACCTCTTTTTGTGAACAACTGCACAAAGGCTGCTGGCATGTCGGTCACACATGGAGAAGGGGCATCTCTGTACGGATTAGAACTTGGATTAATGTCCACAGATAACCCAAAAGCGTGCGCCGAAGCAATGGGTGGATTAGAATTAGTTGCGCTTCTTGGATTATACCCTCCGACCGACGTTACTGCATAGTTTTTTACTTTCGGGTTTGTGCTATTTGCCCACTCCCCATTTATTCCTTGAATTTCTCCCTGTATTGCCTTGTTTACTCGCACAGAGTAACCAAAAAGCATTACAGTTACTAACTGGCTTTCGTCGCAGGATGTAAGTGTTTGCCCTTTCACCACTGTTGTTTGTCCACAAATTACTCCCTCTCCCACAGTAATTTCTGGACCCTCGACAAATTGTATTGTTGTTGTATCTATTTTTAACTCCGTTTTCAACAAATCCGGATTGATGGTAAATAAAATCAGCCACGCTCCAAGCGCGACCAGGAGGCCGAGCACGGCGTTGGTGATCCTACGTTTGCCGTCTTCCTTGCCGGAGACAAGCTCGGTGGTCATGTATTGAATCCCGCCCATTACAATCATCACCACCGCCAGCACCGCCGCCAGGCCGATTGCCAGTTTGATTATTATATTTAAATATTGCCCGAGAGCGTTATCGCCACTTACGTCAATGTTTGATAGCTCTCCTCCTTCTGGATTAGGCAGAGGGGCGAGAAGATTGTATCCTGAGGAATTCGTAGAATTTGGGAATGGAGTGGATGACCATACTCCGCTACAGTCGTCTTTAGTTGTGGGGAGAAATGTTGGAGTGGATGGAGAGCCTGGAGTTATAAAAACAGTACAGGTTCCTAATTCTTGCGCGTGCAATTGAAATGCGTAACTAAAAAGTCCCACCAGCACAATAATTATTAAAATGGAGTGAATAAGTTTTCGCATTTTAAAATTCTATATTTATTTCCTTACTGGCTGATTCGAAAATTTTATCGGTGTTTTCGATCTCCAGTCTCAATTTCGACACCCCGCTTACTCCTCCCTCCACTCTTAGTGGTATCACGTTTTTCTCTACAATTTTCGGCGGAAGCATCAGATTATTAATAAACCACCGGAAGGCCAGCTCCGGCCGGCGGATATCCGCGGGGGAAATAAAATAAGGAACCGCGACGATTATCTCTTCGCCTGTAATTCTGTATGGATTCGGGAGCGCCTTCTCCCAGAGCGTGCCAAGCTCGCCATCTTTTTTGTAAAAAGCGATTTGAGGCTGGTACGACCCGATATTTATATTCCCGCCCGAGGAATATTTTCCGTCAATCGTCGAGGCGACCACGCTGATATTACTTGCCTCGTCGAGATAGTCGTTCGAATAAACCAAGAAACTTCTTCCGTAACCGGAATCCCCCGGCGAATTCTCATAATCTTTCTTCCACTCGTAGGTAAGAGTTTTCGGGCTGGCCAGGCTGCCCCCGATTTTTATCTCCGGCAAGGCCACTACTTTTATCTCACTGCCTTCGGTCGGGAGCGCTTTCCCTTTGTAAAATGGCGGCAGGTACGAGTCGGTCGCTTCGAAGAGGAGAACCAATTCGGCCGGCCGAATGATTATGTTTTTGTCTATTTCTCCATCCGGCAGGAATATTTTGGCGATAATCCTTGTCTCTGTTCCTGAGGCTCCGGCCGTCACCTGGAAAGAACTCTTCCCGATTCCGGAGAGAACGCTTTTACCGTTTACTATCCACGAGATATTCACCGTACCCAAGTTCGCGGCATAACTCGAAAGCGAAATTGTCACATTCTCATATGAAGCGGGGTTTTGAGGATTTATACTGACCGAGATCGCCGAAGGCGAAACAGCCAAAGCCCTTCCCGCCATGATTGCCCCAAGTATTGAAATCAGAAGTAAAAATTTAATTCTCATATTTTAATTGTATCATTTACTTAAACTACCCCCCGGCCGCTTCCAATTCCATTTTCGCCTGCCGAATGGATAATATCTGCGACGGGTCGGAGGTGATAATCTGATCTTCGGTGTAAGAAGCGATCACTTTAATCGCCACATGTTTTAATCCGGCGAAGAAAATTCCTTCCCCAACATCGGATTCGAGCAGTAAATTTTTCTCCTCGTCGGTCAGATTGAAAGTTTTCTGCAAAATATCGATGGTGGCGGCGGATTGTTTCAGAAGCAGTTGTAAAGATGAGTTGGTGACGATCGGGACGCCGTAAGGGGAATTCAGAAAGTCGGCCGCGTCCTGGGTGATAGTGGAGAGCCCCAGATAATATTTTCTGCCGCGCTTGGCCATCGAGTAAAGAAAAGAAGCGGTGTCTTCGGACTTCATCATCCACCACGCTTCATCGACGACCAGCAGGCGTTTTTTCAGATTTTTGCGGATGGCGGTCCAGATATAATGCATCACAATATACATCGCCACCGGCTTCAATTCGTCTTCCATGTCGCGAACGGAGAAAACAATGAATCTTTTATTGATGTCCACATTCGAAGGCTGGTTCAAGAAAGTTGCCCAAGTTCCTTTGGTGTACTTGACCAAGCGCTGGATGACCGAGTCGCTCCCCTCCATTCCGGCGAGTACCATCTCAAAGTCCGAAAGAAGCGGCGGCTCGATGTTTGCAAAATCTGAATTGGGGGTGATGTCTTTGATCGCGTAAGTCTCGGTGATTGCCCGATCCACCATTGAATCTTCTTCCGGCGTGAGCCCCCCGAGCATCAGGCGGAAAAGCCCGACCAAGTTGATGGTATTGGAACGAAGAACATCCTCCGAAGTTTCATCTTCGCGCGGAATCGGTAGGTCAAAGGGATTGATGTGGTGTTCGGAGGAAAGGGAAATGTTGAAATATCGCCCGCCGACCGCCTCGGCCAGGTATTCGTATTCCTTCTCTGGGTCGATGACGATAACGTCGGTGTCGAACATCAGCGAACGCAGAATTTCCAGTTTAGTTGCGTAGCTTTTGCCGCTTCCGGCCTTGGCGAAGGTCACCGAATTGTAATTCTCCAGCGAAAAACGGTCGAAGATGACCAAGCTCGAATTGTGCCGGTTCACTCCGTAGAGTATTCCCCGGTCGGAAGTGAGATCGAAGGAAATGAAAGGAAAAACGCTGGAGAGCGGCTCGGAATTCAGTTTTTGGTGGATTCCCAGAAGATCGGTGCCGATCGGGATCACGCTTTTGAAACCCTCCTCCTGCTGGAAGAGCGCCGGTTTTAAGTAAATGAGCTTCGATTCGAGAATTGATTTGATCTCGTTTTCAACCTTGAAAAGTTCCAGCTCGTTGTCGGCATAAATAGTAATGTAAATTCCGACATCGAACATTTTTTCCTGCGCCTGGATCAAGTTGTCGCGCAAGCCCTCCAGGTCCTGGTGGGCGGTATCGAGCATCGGGTCCCGGACCATGCCCTTTCCTTCTCGCACCGAGATCTGGCTTTGCACTTCCGCGACTTTTTTCTGGAATTGGCGCAGGATAAGCGAAGTGTCGATTGGGTGAATGAAAATTGAAACATCGAAGATCTTATCCAGATTGATGACCGGAGAGAACCAATTATCCGAAAGATACCGAGGATAGGAGATAACGAAGAAAGTCCGCGCGACCTTGGTGCCAAGGTTTATCGCCTTCGATTCGATCTTCAAGGCCGATGGAGCGATTACATCCTGGAGCTCCAGGTTGGCCGATTCGTAGATCTGCTCCGGCAAGACCGAAAGAACATGGGTATCACCCTTGCCAAGTATTTTATTTCTCCCCAACAATTTATCTAAAATTCCCATTTTACTTTATAACTTTTAACTTATTTGTATTTTTCCTTCCATTTCTCCCGGATTGAAAACTTTATAAAATACCTCGACCACCTCTTCGGTGCCAAGCGGCGCCGATTTGATGCCGCAACGGGCGAGCCCCTCCTGCACTACCGAAACCCTCTGCTCCAACTGGGATCTCTTCTCTTCAAAATCAAGCTGGAGAGCCCTCTCCATTTCTCGAGTATTTTTTCGCCCGAAGATTTTTCCAAGAATTCCGGTATCCGTCCTTATCGTAATCTGGGTAAAAGGAACGACGACGAAGAAGCTCTTGGTCATGATGGCGACCTGTTCGGTGAAGTTCCGGATAAATTCGATGTACTCTCGGGTTTGCAGTTTTAGCAGGGGCTCGCTCTGCAGATTTATCCTCTCCTCCAGAACCAGGAGGTACGGACGGATATCCAGCCGGCGGGATTGCACGGATATCTGCGTCGGGAAATCAAGAGTGTTCAAGAAACTCTGAAATTGATAGATTGTTGCCCGCTGTTCGTCGGAAGACTTCAAAAATAAGTTGGTCGAAGTCGCCAACACGACCTGCCGAAGCGAGCCGTCCTTTAAAACGATTACTCCGTCGCGGACTTCTTTGATCGGGACGAATTCTTGAGTTGATTTTGCGCTGATTGCCATATTATTGTTTTTTAAGGTCCAAAACGTCAAGGCTCCACGCGAGATCTCGCAATTTGCTTCCGGAGAGTCGGGCTTCGCGCGCTATCGGGGCAATCTCGGCTTCCGCCTTTTTCTTTTCCAGCATTTCTCGGGTCATACCTCTCTCCTTCTTCCAAATATAAAGCTTGTCCTGAAAAAAATATTTGAATCCGGCTTCGACCATGAAGATGAAGGGCTTGCTATTCGGCCGGTAGAAAGCGAGGAGGAGGGCGAAACCACCGACCACCAAGATTGGTATGGCCCCCAAAGCAAAGCCGAGGGTGCGGTAGAGCACGAAGCAAATACCGGCTCCGCCGGCCAGGTAGACGAACTGCTTGAAGGTAAAAGGCCCGAAAATTTTGTCTTCAATCTCCAGAAATTGTGGAACTTTGAATTGCATTGAATTACTCCGGTATTTCCCGATAAGGATCGACCGTTGGTTTTTGGGGAACTGGTTTTTCTTCGTCTTTGGTTACATTCGGAACTGAATATTCTGTTTTTGTCGAAGGAATTTGAAAAGAGCCGGAGAGCTTCTGCGCGAGCATTGAAGGAGCGGGCTTTGTCTCGCCGAAGCCTTTGACGGAGGCGGGAGGGTTTAATTCTGGGGTTGCCAGGTTGGGCTGATTGGATGATGCTGGGATTTCCGGCCCCGGTTCGAGTGATGGTTCCGCCCCGAGCGGGGTGTTCATTAGTTTCAGCAAGTCCCTTATCTTTAAGAAGATTTTTTCGTTTATATCATTAACGATTAGATGCCCCTTTTCTTTTTCAAAGCCAAGTTCTTTGGTTAGCTCCATTTCGAAATTATTGGGGTTAATCAGTCCCATCATCACCATCGTCGTTTCTCGCTCCAGAATTCCCATCTGCTCGACGTTCAAGTTATATTTTTTGCTTATCTCTATCAGGTCTTCCTGATAATGCGAAGACAAAATTATCTCCTGGATACTCTCCGGCAGAGCCTCGAATCTTTCTTTTATTAACTCTAATGTTGTATTTTCGTCCATATTTTAATTATTTTCTAATAATTCATTTATGTTCTTCACCTCCTCCTTTTTCTCCACTGCCGCCTTTGCCCAAGTCTCCCATTTTACGACTTATATCTGATAATTTTTCTTCACTAACTTTTTCTCCACCGGCTATTTTCCTTAAATAATCTTTTATTTCCTTGTCGGCCGGCGGAGGCTTTCTGACTGCGGCGGCTACCTCTAGCGTTGACCTGTCAAGCCGGTTAAAGCCGTCCTTAAGTGCCTGCAAAATTCCTCCTCCAATTACCAGAGTCCCGGCTCCCACTGCCCCAACTGCTGTTCCGCCTGCAATAGCTCCAGCAGCCGCTACTCCAGCTCCCGCCGGGATCATTTTCCCCATCCCACCCAAGAGACCACGCATTGCCTGCTTCAGCGTCCCTCCTTCAACCAAGCTTGCTGCATAGGCGCGCCTTCGGTCGTCGTTAATGTCTACTACACTTTTTAGACTTCCGCTCTCAACTTTTTTATTTAACCCGTATCCGGATAAATCTCCTCCCCTTTCGTACGTACCCTTGAAAGTTTCCATGAATTTTTTCTTGTCATCTTCTGTGAATGTCTGAAAGCGATCTTTTCGTTTCTCTGCCTCTGCACCAAGAGCGCGTACTAGATCTTTTTGATACTGATCGATCCTTTCTTCTTGCCTGGCTTCTCCCGCCTTAGTTAATAAAATAGTTTTTACTTTTTCTTGTTCTTTGTCTATCCTGCGTTCTATTTGCCCTGCTCTTCCTTTTTCGAAAGATTTGGTTCCGAGTGGCCCTAACCCCTTGTCAGCAAGTTTAATACCTACCTTGCCTGCTGCCGCTTTTGCTAAGCCAACTTGTCGGACATCGTAACTTCTCTTGCCAAGGAAATTTCCTGCTCCCAGCGCCATCTTTGCCCTCACTTGTTGCCATTTAGAATATTTTCCTTCTTCATTTGCAGCCATTTCCCGTCGCTTATCACTGCTAGCAACTCCCGTTCCTATTCTTCCAAAGGTTTGCGTTCCCAAAAGCGCCGCTCCCCCAATTGCTCCTCCCAATGCCGCTCCCCCCAACATCTTCGCTCCGCCGATGATTTTTTCGGTAAGCTCGCCAGAAGCGGATCTCGCGTACTTGGCTCCTTTTAACAGGGCCATGACGATGAGTGCTGCCGGTATGAAGATCAGGAGCATCGCCGTAGTCGCTGGTTGACTGTTGGTGACAGCGTCGTCGAATATCTTTGCCGCAAGGATTTCGGAGACAACATAAAGAATGAACATGAAAATAGCGGCCACAAATGAAACCGTAAACAGCTGTTTTATCCAACTGTCGAAGCCAATGGTATTAATGCCCTTGAATTTCGGGACGGCGAAGGTAACAAAGGCAAAAGGGGAAATGATCATGAGCATAATTAGGGTGATAAGCCTTCCGAGAAAACTCAATCCCACAACCAAGAACGCGTAAACAAGCGCGAAAGCCATGATCCCATATGCAATCATTATTGATATCAAGGCAAACGCGCTTATCCCTTCAATTTTTTCTTTTATTGAGTTTACGGTATCTTGGCTGCACACGTAGGAAGCGCCGGTTTGTTTACAACTCTCATCCCTTATTCTTATTGCCTCCTCAAGATTCTCCTCCTTGATTTTCTCCATAATACTTCCGTCGAAGAACGCATTGATATCGAATCTTGAAATTAACGCGGCCGCCAGCGGTCTTTCACTGCCTATATTTTGATCTTGAGGAACGTCTTTCGTGTCAATTCGATTGTAGAAAATAAGCGCGACAATATTAGACGCGTCAATCACAATTTTTGTGAAAAATAGACTAAAATTTACCACCAGCGCTATTAATATCACCGCGGCGATGATTTTTTTACCTCCTCCATGTCCCAAGTCGAGCATTATCTGAAATGCGGCGTAGAGAAGAATGAGGATGAAGAAAATATTGGCGAAATCGCGGACCACCCGCCAAATTTTCTCAATAAATTCTTTGCCATACATCGCGCTCGAAAGCGTCAACTGCGCCATCAAGTCAAAAACCTTAGCAGCCATTTTCATGAGAAATGACGGAACAGAAACGAAGATAATATATGAAAGCTGTACGGCACATCCCGGTACAATAGAACTTCCTGGTAAAATTCCGCAATTGTAATCACCCAGTTGGTCTTTGAGGGTTGAACCCGAAGTTGCGGGGGCCGTTTGGATTGGTTGATCCGTAGGCAAAGGATCTCGCCAAACATTTGTCAGGTTACCTCCCCGAGTTGGATCTTTGCAATTCGCTTCACCCAGGGCCCATAACGGATAGCCGTCGGCTGCATAACAATTTTCAGCTTCAGCCTTCTTTACCGGCACCGCGAACATGCTCAAGCTGATTGCCAGGATGATGAGCCCGCCGATAACTCGTCGGGGCCAGTTGAAAGTCAAAAGTTTAAAGTTAAAAGATGGACTCATGTTTTTATCTTTTTAATCAAGCCCCCTAGCATCCTTGAAATTTCTATTGATGAAGAGCTAATTTTTTCGAATTCATTTTTCGAAATGTAATTTAGGTCCAAGGCAAGATAAAGCATTGATCTAACTTCTCCGCATGAACCCTTCGAAATGAACAAGAATTTTCTGAATTCCTTATTACCCATTCTTTCAAATCCCTCGGCTACGTTGTTCATCACTGATACGGCCGCTCTCTGTATTTGGTCTCTAAACCCGAAGTCCCTGCTTTGGCCAAAAATTTTATAGCACAACAAGCTTAGTTCTCGCGCCCTTTGCCATATTTGTATATCCTCGAACTTCTCTATCTTCATACTTTTAACTTTTCCCTTTTAACTTTTAACCTTTAACTTTTTTATAAGCATGCTCCCGCCCCACAACCATCACCCGGCGGCGGCTCTTCTCCCGTCAAATCATCTCCCGTGTCATTCGGCGGCGGCGGCGGTTCAATGATTTTTATTTCTCCCGGAATGTTTCCTTTGTAATCTATTGTGTAAGAACGGAAGATAGTATTGCAGCTTAACTTAATGTCAAAGTTGAGATCTCTTGTACCGCTTAACCTAACCTTTACTTTTGTATTCAGGAGCGGTATCTCCGGATAAGTGGGACTTTTGTTGATAAACATCTCATGTGTATACCCCCCGGCAATTGGTAGAATGCAAAACTGTTCTGCTTCCGAGCCGGTGGTGCCGATGCGGAAGCTTGACCTCCCGTCCGGATCACTCCACTCGCCCGCCGGAATATTCCAGCCATTGCTTACCCTCTCGGTCGCGCAGCGATTCACCATTTTATTCAAGCTTGCCAATTTGTCTTTGAGCGCGTCGAGTTGCGCCTTGCTTTCCTCAAGAGTGTCCGGATTGGAAATCTGGTAGAGGATTAAGTTGTATTGTTTTTTAATTTTAATCAGATCTTTTTCCGCTGGTGTGTCGGACGTTGGTTGAGTGGTAAAAGCGCTTAAGGCGCCAGCAATAGCCTCGAGTCGAGCGAGTGCTTGAGCCTTGAACCTTTTACTGTCGGTAATTTCTATTATCTGCTGATCAAACATTTCTGTCTCGTCAATTGCATCCAAGAACAATATCGAGCTTGGGAGCGTTTGCATAATCTTTGTTCTTACCCAGTCCTTAAAGAAGCTCGCCGCGAACTGGAGTTCTTTTAATATCAGAGTTGCCGCGGCGGATTTTTTTGAATTTTCGTCCCCTACTTTCTCTTGGATTTTTACGCTGGCTCTACTCATTTCATCATTTAATCTCCCTTCCCATCCGTAGTTGGGGCCCGGTAGGCATAGATCAAGTTGTCTTACCCTCGGCCAAATTGCGGAGAGCATTTGAATCGCGCCGTAGTTTGTCGAATTTGGGTTATCGAGCAGAGCAAGCTCAGCTTTGGTGTCGGTAATTCCCCTTTGCACATCATCCTTGAATTCTTGAAGTATAATTTCCTGATCCGGACCAGAGAAAATATCTCTATTTGGATTGTCGTCGGGACTCCCCAGGGTGTTGCCCAGATAGTCCCAGTTATCCTCATTTTCCGGCAGAGCGTTTCTTTTACTTGCAAGGGCATTGAGGCCACCACCTGGATTCACAAGTTTATTTAAGAGTGCATCGAAAATCGCCGAAAGGCTTCCGCCGAGTGCGGCACCCAGTTCGGTTTGGGAAAAGTTTGAGCCCAGAGCGCGAGTAACTTGGCTCGCTGCTACATAACCTGGAGTTGTGTTTGCCCACCCACCCGTGCAGGTATTTTGATTTGTCCAGGCAACTTGGGCAATTCCTTTTCGTGAATTATATGCCGATTGATCCAGAAAGTATTTCGGGTCAACAGTAGTTTCCTGAACATACAAACCGCTCGCGGGATCTTTTCGTGAAACTGTTGTTTTGTAGTTGTCAGCGATCGGAGGGTCTTCATCAAATTCGAAAGTAGGCGGATTGTATGGATTTTGGACTAAGCTAGGATTTGAACGGCAGACTTGCGGGGAGAGAAAACCCTGGCCTTGCTGTAATAGGTCCTGCACTTTGCCTATCTCATTATTGGGAGTTGGGCCGGCATCAATTCTTCTTGCTAGCTCCTCGTTCGCGAGCATCTGGAATCCGATGGCGTTGTTTTGCGGATACTGGGTATGCAAAAATAATCCATTCCATCCGCCGATGTTGAAATTGTTGCGGTAGTTTGAAAGATACGCTTCATCTCGTATCACGTTGCTCAAGCTGTAAGCGGCATTGACATCAAGCTGGCGCTTATATGCGTCAATAAAATTTAGAGAGACTTGCCGGCCGTAAGGGAACCGAAGCGGGTCGCGGCCGAAAATGTCAACCAAATTTCTGATTTCAAATTTGGTAATGTCTCGGAAGAAGGAATCAGGATTTTCCAGGAAGAGCGGTTTACCGTGAAAACCGCTATTAATCCAGTTTACCGTTCCCTTAGTCAGTTCAGTCAAGGCTTTTCTTGCCACCGATTTTGCAATCTGGTTTAGCACAAACCTCAATTCGTTTTTAACCGTAATCTTTTTTTCGTAGAGATCTACCGCTGCGGATATAGCCGTCTTAATTTCAGTAATAATATCAACGACTATATCGCCAAATCCCAAAAAGGCATGAGCTTTTTTGGGGGCAATGAATAAAGGTGAAGCTATTATGGCAATTAGAACCAATGTTGTAATAACTTTTTGAATTTTTTGGTTTTTAAAAAACATTTCTGTTTAAATTATTGAAACTTGTTCTCAATTTCCTTCAGTTCATTTATAATCGACACATCCAAAGCGTCCAGATTTTCAACATATTGATTTATCGCGCCAATTGTCGTGATCGGGTCACTATCGAAAGCTCTTATATCGCTCAAGTTCTCCATTACTCTTTGTAGGGCGTTGGTGATATCCAAATGGAGTGTGGCGATACTCGACGGCACATTTATTTTTGTCATCCCCTCGACCATTTCTCCTAAATTTTTGATAACCGGATCAAGCTCTATCAAAATATTCGCATCCGGATCTTCTCCTTCGCTTATAAATTTTTGCAAAGTATTGGCAACCTCTTCATCGAATGGATATTTATTTTGAAAAATAATGTCTGTGTCGTCGCTGTATTTTTTATATGTCGCCAGGCTGTTGTCGTTCGTTACTTTCAGATCTGTCATTGTAAAAACTTTCCTCTGCACCGGGTTTTGGATCTGTAAAGTGAGAGAGTCGGTGATTTGTTGCACCGTATTGTCGTCAATTTCGCCGGCTTGGTTTAGCGCCACGACAGTGGAGAAAAGTTCCCGGGCGAATTTGTCCGTCTGCGTCAAGTTTTCATCGTCGGTATAAGATATTTCCTCGCCGGATTCCGCATTTGCCATTCGCTCGGCTTTTAATTTCGCGATTTCTTCGCGGTCGGAGACGCCGTCGTCATTAGTGTCTCTTTTGGTCGGGTCGGTGCCCCACAAACCTTCCTCCCAATCTAAAATTCCATCCTTGTCCGTGTCTCGACTTAGAATATCGCTCAAAATTTCATTCCCGGAGACGAGTCCGGCACTGGCCGTCTCCTCATTCGTCCACTGTGATTTCGTTTTTATGAAAAAAATGGAAACAAGAAAAACAACCGCAAGAGCGACTAGGATGACTCTTTTGTTTTTTAACAAAAATTCTTTAATTGTATGTTTATTATACCCTAGAATAGGTTCTAGGTGCTAGGTTTTAGTTGCTAACCAGCCCAATCCAGTCATCGAGGGTCAGATCTTCGGCTCTTTTGTCGGAATATTTCGCCAAAACCGCATCCGGAATGACATTTTTTAAGTTGCCAGCAAGTTTTTTACGCTTATGAGCAAAGCCTTTTTTGACAATCTGCCAGAATTTTTCCTCATTTATATCATTTCTATTAAAAAACTCGCGAGAAATGTTCTTAATCGCGATAATTGCGCTGTCTACTTTCGGCTCTGGGGAAAAATATCGTCTTGGCACCCTATCGATCACCTTTGGCTCACCGTAAGCCTTGACCGAAATTGAGAGAATGCTTTCTTTATTTACCCCGACCTTGCGTCGGGGCCCATAACCCATTATCCTTTCTGCCACTTCTTTCTGAACCAAGAGTACCATTCTCTCGGGCTGTACACTGCTAGACAAAAACTTTTTCAAAATCGCGCCAGTGATGTTGTATGGAATGTTTGAGATTAGCTTATAGGTTCTAGGTTCTAGGTTGTAGGTTTTAAAGTCAAAATTTAAGATATCATCTTCAATTAATTTTAATTTTCCACTTTTTATTTCATTTTGAAATTTTTCTTGCAAGTACTGAACTAATTCTTTATCTTTTTCTACAGCTAAAACCTGACAGCCAAAAGCTAAAAGCTGTTTAGTTAGCGCTCCTCTCCCCGGCCCGATCTCCAAAATAACGTCATCACTCGAAACTTGTCCCGCTTGAATTATTTTTCGAAGCGCGTCTTTGGATTTGAGAAAATGTTGACCTAAAGATTTTCTTGGTTTCATCATATTTCAATCATTTTTATTTTTTCTCCATTTTCCATTTCCAATAAATTTTCCGGGATGTCCGAAATAAATTGAGATGGGATATTTATTCCCCGCGAACCGAAGATCGTGCGCGAATTCGCGTAGGATAAAAATAATTTTTCCTTGGCGCGAGTGAGGGCCACGTAGAAAAGCCGCCGCTCTTCTTCCTTCGGGTCGCCGAAGCTTCCAGCGTAGGCGCCTTCTCCACTTCTTGCATGTGGAAATAATCCTTCCTCCAGCCCAACCACGAAAATATATTTAAACTCGAGCCCCTTCGCCGCGTGCACTGTCATTAATTTCACCCCGTTCTTTTTCTCTTTTTTATTTTCAGTGATCATGAGAGAATCTTGATCTGATGCCAGTGCCGCGTCTTCCAGCAATTTCTCAACCCCCAAGGAGTCTCCTTGGGGGTCGTATTTGAGCGCCAAAGTCGCCAATTCCTTAATGTTTTCAAGCCTTTCTTGGTCTTCCTCATCTCCTTCCAGAAGCTCGTTTTCAATGCCGGATTTTTTAACCGTAAACTTTATTACCTCCGAAACTTTTTCTGTTTCTATTTTTTTTCTTATTTCCGCGAGCAATTTGTAAAAATTTTCAATTTTTATTTTTACGTTTGTCGACAAGGTTTCTGGTATCCTTGCCCCGCCCGTTTCAGGGCGTGGTGAAGCAAAAATTTTAATCAATGTCGCCTTGCCAATCCCCCGCCTCGGGAAATTGATAATTCTTTTTATATCGGAGAGGCTTTCCGGATTGAGCGCGGCGCGGAGATAGGCGAGCGTGTCTTTAATTTCTTTTCTTTCGAAAAATTTTGTTCCGAGAACCTGATATGGAATATTGTATCGGAGCATCGCCTCCTCCAACGCGCGCGACTGAAAGTTCGCGCGATATAGTACTGCTATATCAGAGAAGATATTCTCTCGAAAGGCACAGATATTTTTCTGCTGAAAAATTCCTCGTGCTCGCGCCGTCGCGCTCCCAAGGCTTTTCTCAAGAACATCTTCTCTTTTCTCGGGAGGACTAAGGAGAGATAAAATTTTCGTCGCCACGAAATCCGCTTCGTCGGTTTCATCGAGTGCGCCATAGAGCGCGATCTTCTCCCCCGCCTCTTTTCTGGTGAATAAATTTTTCTCCGGCCGGAATTTATTTTTTTTGATCACCACATTGGCGGCGTCCAGAATATTCCCGCTCGAGCGGTAATTCTCTTCGAGCAAAATTATTTTCGCCTCCGGATAATCTTTCTCGAAGCTCAAAATATTTTTCAGGTTCGCTCCACGCCAGGAATAAATGTTCTGGTCAGCGTCGCCAACCACGCAAATATTCTTCCCCTCTCCGGTGAGGAGTCGCGACATTAAATATTGCACTTCGTTGGTGTCCTGATATTCGTCAATGTGGACGTAGTGCCATTTCTCCCTGTAAAAATTTCTGATTCTTTCTTTTTCCTTGAGAAGTTTTACCGATTTTAGAAGTAAGTCGTCGAAATCCAGTGAATTTTCTCGAGCTTTTTTCCTCTCATAAATGGGCCAGACTTGGGCCACGATTCTCGCAATCTGGCCCCCTCCATAAGTGTTTAATCGCTCTCGATAGCCCTCCGCGTCGGTAAATTTCCCCTTTTCCCAGCTGATTATATTTCTTACCTTCCTTGGATCGGTTTCAATGTCCAGTTCTTTTAGGATTTCTTTTATAAAAGAGGAAGAATCGTTCTCATCCAGGATCGCAAAATGCCGGTTGAGGCCCAGGGCCCCCGCGTTTTCTTTGATAATGTGTACCCCGAGCGAATGAAAAGTGCTGACAAACGGAATAGTATTTTGTCCTTGGGCGTTTTTCCCAATTTCCGCGACAATCCGGTCGCGCATTTCCTTGGCCGCTTTATTGGTGAAAGTAACAGCCAAAATTTTATCCGGCTCTACTCCTTCTTTGATCAAATTCACTATCCGGTGGGTTATCGTTTTGGTCTTCCCCGCCCCCGCCCCGGCGATAATAAGAAGCGGCCCCTCCTTATGAACCGCCGCCTCTTTTTGCTTATCATTTAAGTCTTCTAAATGTTTCACTCAGCCACTATAACACAATATATTTAGTAATAACCTCGTTAATTCCCCACTAAATTCTTTTCCACACCCCGATTGACTTAAGGACGGTTTTGGGCTACCCTGGGAGGAATACTGGATAGGAGTACGGAATGAAATGACTGAGCGACAGAATGATTGTAACCATCGTGAGAGCCTTATATTTACAGTACAATTTGGTCGTCCTGTAATTCTAAGCCCCCGCCAGAGGCGGGTAAATAAAAAGGGCTTAATGGGAACTCTCGTGATACCGTTTTTGTCTTATAAAACCTCCAAGTAAAATAAGCAAAATACTCTCTTTCTTTCTGGCTTTTTCCCTTTCTTTTGGGGTGGCTATGCCCGTTTTTGCCGGTATTCTTTCTTTTCTTGGCAATCAGGTTGCGGCGAACAATCCGGAGACCATTTATGGAGTCATGGAGGACACCAATTCCCAAACAATGGCCTTACTGGAGGCCGGTTTTTCTGCCGATTCAGTCTTTGGGGGCGGAAAAAGTGAAAAAAATGAGGCCAAAATCGATGAAAATGTGGACGCGCATATCTCTGGGAACGCTCTTCTGCCGCAAACGACTTCAACGGCGAGCACCGGAAGCGCCGTCGGAGGAGCCCTATCCTTTGATGATGTGAGTGTTTATGTAGTTCGTGCCGGGGACACCGTAGGACAAATTGCGGAGATGTTTGATGTTTCCACGGATACAATTCTCTCTGCCAATGACCTCCCGAAGGGAGCCAAGCTCAAGGTGGGAGACATCCTCCTGGTTCTTCCCTTCTCCGGAGTGGAACATACGGTAAAAAATGGAGAGACGCTTCAAGGTATTGCTAATTTGTACAAAGTGGGTATCGACGACATCCTTCTTTCAAACGACATTGAGTCGGGCGCCAAACTCACAATCGGAGAGAAACTTATGATCCCGGGCGCAAATATTCCGAATGCCCCAAAAAAGGTGAGTACGGGCGTTGCCTGGGGGGGAACTTCACAAACAGCCCTCAAAGACGCAAGCGGGTATTTTATCAACCCTCTTCCCGGGGCAAGAAGAATGCGCGGGATTACCGCTACGCATCGCGGGGTTGACCTTGCCAAGCCCACCGGCACTCCGATCTATGCCGCCGCGGCTGGGGTGGTAACGTTCGCAAGGGGTGGCTGGAATGGCGGATATGGAGTTCTTACCATCGTCTCGCATTCTAATGGAACTCAAACTTTGTACGCGCATCAATCGAGGTTGAGTACCTCGGTCGGCGCGCAAGTCTCTCAGGGCGAAACTATTGGCTATGTCGGTTCCACTGGCCGCTCGACTGGGCCGCATCTACACTTTGAAGTTAAAGGAGCCAAAAATCCTTTCTAGTTACTCAAGGAGAGTAAGCGCAAGCATCGCTAAAATTCCCGCCATCACCGCGACTAGTTGCAGGATGGAATATTTCACTTCCTTGGTTTTGTGAAGCTCTGGAATTAAATCGCTTGTGGCAATATAGATGAAACCCCCGGCGGCAACTGGCAAAACCCAGGAGGTGAATTCCCCGCCTCTCTCGCCGAGAAGAAAAGCGAAGAGGGTTCCCAAGATTGCGGCCAGGGCGGAAAGGAAGTTTAAGTAAAGGGCGCGTTTTTTTGTGTAGCCGGCATGGAGGAGCACCGCGAAGTCCCCTATTTCCTGTGGAATTTCGTGGAGAATTACAGCGAGCGTTGTGGCAAAGCCGAGAGGCACGCTCGCCATATAGCTTACCCCGATGATTACTCCGTCGATGAAGTTGTGTACCCCATCGGAAAATAAAACCAGTTTTCCAACCGGATGAATATGATGTTCTTCTATGTCATCAGTATGGTGGTGCCAGTGCAGAAATTTTTCTAAGATAAAAAAAATAAGAATGCCCAAGATTACAAATAATCCCGCAAAAGGTATCCCCTCTTCGAACGCTTCCGGGATTAAGTGAATGAAAACGTCGCCCAAGAGCGCTCCGACCGCCAAGCTCACGAAAATAAAAATATATTTGCGAATCCGCTCCTCTCTCAAAGAGAGAGAAAAAACCCCAACCAAAGAAATTAAACTTACCAGAATTACACTTAAGAATGCATAAAAATAAATTGTCATGTGCGGGATAGGCGAATCGAACGCCTGCCAAGAGATTGGAAATCTCTTGTTCTGCCACTAAACTAATCCCGCAGCGCCCTTCGTAGCTTTACTGTGTCCTTCCGTAGCCTTTGACGTAGGAGGAGCGAAGAAGGGCCTTCGTCAGATTTATATCTCAAATTCGAGAATTACTCAACAACAACTTTCCCAAACAAAGTCGGGTGCAAGTGATCGTGGTATCCCCAAGTGCCAGTTTTCTCGAAGACAAATGACCAAGATCCTCCTGGTGGAGCGCCGGCGCAAGCATCAAATGCCGTTCCAAGCGGATCCGGACAATGTTCGGAAAGCGATGTTCCACTGTAGAGCGTATGCGTCGGATGCATGCCGGAGGCGACCCACATATTTTCGGCGCTCCCATTTTTGAAAGTTACTGTTTCTCCGATGCTTATATTTAATTCTCCCGGAGAAAAGCCTGCGCTGGAGTAAGTAATTATCTTTTCGTTCACCACCACCATCTCCTCGACGCCTTCTTCTCCGATAACAGGCATTTCCGAAGAAACGGGCTCTGTCGCCTCTTCTTCAGGTATATTAATCCCATCCGTCGGCGCGGTGGCTTCCGGACCCTTCAGTAAAAAGTATCCTCCAATCACGATGATTCCCAGAATTATAATTATGATTGCTGTTTTATTCATATTTTTTTTTGCTTAAATCTAATAATAAATTTTTCGGCCATCTTTCAAGCAAGAGCGCGACAGCTCCGGAAAAAATGGCAATGTCTCGGACGGTGATGTCGGTAATTCCGCTCACCGCCAGGACCGTAATCAAATGAAGCGCTCCCACCAAAGCCGCAAGCCACACTAAAGTATCGATAAGCAAGAGAAAGCCGATAATGATATCAAGCACCGCCGTTCCCTGCATCGCTTCGACCGGGGAAATCGGCAGAAGATTGGTCGCCCAGGGCGCGATATACCCCGCCCAGGCCTCCGGCTGCTTTATAATCAGGATTCCGATCCAGAGAAAAGTTATCGCCAGGCCGACTCTTAGAATATGGAAAGAAGCTTTACTCATTTAAATTACTGCGCTTAAGATTATTATAAGCCCCATCAGCCAAATTGTAAACGCCGACATCAGGCACCAAAAACACCAGGCGCGGATTTCCCGCCACTGCAGGTAGGTGAAGAAAAGTGAAATGAGTGTTGCAATCCCGATTAAAATTTTAAGAAGCAAACTCCACAGGGAAATTGGCTCGACGCCGATAACCAAAAGTGCGGCAATGAAAGAAATAACCATATAAGCAAGCAACCCCAAAATATCATTTGGAATGATAAAAATTTTGCTGTATTTGCTGGTGAGTACCGTCGCGCATCCTTCCCCGATCGGGCAGACCGGCTGCTCTGCCGCAATTCGCGTGCGGATTAAGTACACCGTTTCACTTATTCCGATCGCCGAAAGCGTGAAAAGTAACGCAAAAGTTGTCATGTCGGGGTACTCGGATTCGAACCGAGGCTAAATCTTCCCAAAAGACTCGTGCTACCACTACACTATACCCCGCCTACGTCAAGGCCTCGGCGGGCAAGCCCGCTCTAGCCGAAAAATTATATCATAAGACGATATCCTCGACCATTTTTACCCTTGCTTTCTTGTCTTTTAGGCTTAAAAAAACAGTCAGTAAATCAAATTGCCATTCCCTTTCGTCTAATTTTTTAGATAAAATATAAGTTTGGATGGCGCGGGACAATCGCTTCAATTTCCACGGATGCATGTTATCTTCCGGACGATATTCGTCTAATGTTTCATGCTTGCCCGCCAAAGCCTTGGCGTCGGCGGGAGAAACACCCTCCCTGACGACAGATTTAACTTCAACGAAGTGTAGTAAGTTATCCTTTTCCGCTACGATATCAATTTCGCCCCATTTTTTCGTGTAATTTCGATCTAGAATCGCAAAACCATGTTTCATGAGAAACTTTACGGCTACATTTTCGCCAATTTCACCGGTTTTTTGGCTGTCTGACGTAAAAACTTTTGGCATAAAGTTTAAGTTTCATGGGAAACAAGTTTCACGTGAAACTTTTGTCATAATTTCTTTGTCTTTTACAAAATCCTCTTTATTTTCAATGTATTTTGATAAAAATCTTCCCTAAAAGACATTTTTATATCTGTCCTTTATAAACATTACCAACATAGTTATCCACAATTTCTTGTTTTTATTGAGTTTCCTAAAGGACAATTAAACTTGTGCGGCCAGGGAGAATCGAACTCCCATCAACTGATTGGCAACCAGTTGTTCTACCATTAAACCATGGCCGCAAAAACTTTGAAATTATAATATTTTTTGCTTGCTTTTGCAATTAAAAAGCAACCTTATTTTATAAGCACTATTTGCCATTTTTTTAAAAAAGCATATAATAAACTGGGCTATTTTATAAATTCAATGCACCCGTGGTGAAACGGATATCACAACAGTCTTCGGAACTGTCGTTGCAAGTTCGATTCTTGCCGGGTGCACATATGGGCTCTCATCGTTCAACGGATAGGACGCAAGATTCCGGATCTTGTAATTGAGGTTCGAATCCTCATGGGAGCACAAAATAAATGAAAAACATGGTAAATATAAACGTAAAAATACCAAAAGAGGTTTCACATGTAACCGAAACCCTGGAAAAGGCCGGTTTTGAAGCTTATTTGGTAGGTGGCTGCGTGCGAGACCTAGTAATCGGGCTTGAACCTAAAGATTGGGATGTTACCACTAACGCCAAACCCGAGCAGATTATTGGCCTTTTTGAAAAGACCGTCTATGAAAATCAGTTCGGGACCGTTGCTGTTATTCAAGAAAACGTTTCCCATGAAACATTAAAGGTTATCGAAGTGACCCCCTATCGTATTGAAGCAAAATATAGTGATTTTAGGCACCCGGATAGCGTAAAGTTTAGTGATAAGATCGAAGACGACCTTAAAAGGCGTGATTTTACGGTAAATGCTCTGGCTTTGGGTGGAAAAGGACCCGCCGACACCAAGGCTTTGGCGGGCAAGCATGTCCTTGATCTATTTGGAGGCTTGAAAGACATAAAGGACAAAACCTTAAGGACAGTAGGGAAGCCGGATGACCGTTTCAATGAGGACGCGCTTCGGATGTTGCGGGCGGTGCGCCTATCTTTACAACTTGATTTTTCTATTGCAGAAGAATCCGCGGCTAGCATTATCAAAAATGCGAATTTGATTGAGAAAATTTCCGAGGAAAGGATTAGAGAAGAACTTATAAAAATAATTTTGTCAAGTAGGCCGGCCGTCGGGGTTGCCCTGCTCCAAAAATTCGATTTACTCAAATATATTATTCCAGAATTAGAAGAGGGGATTGGTTGCGAGCAAGCGGGAGAGCACATTTATCCCGTTTGGGACCATTTGCTTCTCGCGCTCCAACATGCGGCCGACAAAGAGTGGCCACTCGAAGTGCGCCTGGCCGCGCTTTTTCACGATATTGGAAAACCCCGCACTAGGCGCTCTGCACAAGACCCCCTCGCCAAAATAAATTTTGGCACTCCCCCTTCGCAGGGGGAGAGGATTCCTCCCCGCCTTGAGAAGGAGGGGACAAGGGGTGGTAAAAAAAAGTTTACTTTCTACGGGCATGAAGTTGTCGGCGCGAGGATGACGAAAAAAATTTTGGAGCGGCTTAAGTTCTCAAGGAACGACACCGAACTCGTTGAAAAACTTGTGCGGAATCACATGTTTTTCTCCGATCCGGAAAAAATCACGCTCTCTGCCGTGCGGAGAATAATAAAAAACGTCGGACCGGAAAATATTTGGACGCTGATGAAAGTTCGCGAGTGCGACCGAGTCGGTATGAAGAAAAAAGAAGCGCCCTACCGTCTGCGCAAGTATTTCGCGATGGTGGAAGAGGCGCTCCGCGATCCGATTTCCGTCTCGCAACTCAAAATTGACGGAAATTTTTTGCAAAGTGAATTGAAAATTGCTCCCGGGCCGAGGATGGGGTGGATTTTGCACGCGCTCCTCGAAGAAGTGCTCGATGACCCAACCAAAAACACCGAAGCGCACCTCTCCGAACTCGCAAAATCACTCAACGGCCTGCCCGACGGCGCGCTCAAAGCGCTCGGCGAGCGGGGAAAAGGAAAAAAGGAAAACTTAGAAGAAAAAGAAATCGAAAAGTTGCACGAGAAGCATGGAGTTAGAAAATAAAAGCTAGGAAACCTCTTGTTGATAACAGGTCTCGCAGTAGACTGCCTCCGGGCGGTCGGGGGAATATGAGGTTTCAAATTCGTTCGGGCACGTACTCGCGTGCCCGTGCCTTTCAATCGTACACATACATTTGCTGGGCCATAATTTTCTGGGATTACGCTTTTTCATCCGGTCTTGATGCCGGCATTCGAAATCTTTACGCGGAAGCGGCAGGTTCATTCGCTTGTAAAAATCAAATTCTGCTTTGGTGACGCGGAAATTCTTTTTGCAATCACGGCAAACCAGAACTTCTTTCAAAATTCCCTCATTCAATTCTTCCCCCGTTTCTGGCATTTCATTTTCTTTAATAGTTTCCTTGCCATATGTGCCCGTTTTCGCGCCCTGCCAATTAAATCCTTTCTCTTTTGCTTCCTTCTCATTCATCGGGAAATATTCTTTGGCCAGAGTTTCGTTGTAACCAAAAGGAGAGAGCTTCGGTGGAAAGAATTCTCCGTAGATTTCTTCCTTTTTCATTTGCTCTATAATTTCGTCGCGCAACTTTTCGTAGTCTTCTTTGGGGTATTCTTTGTTTAGGATGTGGTAATTTTTCTTGTTGAGCCCCGCGCAACCGAAACAGCTTTCGCAGTTATGTACGTTGTCACAATAATGAGTCTCGTTGGAGTACATTGGGTAGGTACAGACTATAGAGTTCCTATTCGAGAGACTGCCCATCACGTTGTAGCATCGTTCCGGCTTGTAATAAATATTGTTGCAATCCCAGCAGTCGATCGGAGATTCGACATCGGCCACATAAGAAGAATTTTTTACGTCCGTGGCGTCAAAAATTCTCACGCCGTCATAGCAGTTGTAGATGTAATCCCCCGTCACATTGTTGCATTTAGTCGCAAAGGCATATTTTACTATTGCGCTACCGCGAACTTTTTCGTATTTTTTCTTAGCTTCTTCTATCGACGCATAGTCTTTCAAAATTTCCGCTTTTCTCTTCTCGAATTCTTCCCGTGTTACCTGTTTGTTCTCGATGCAGTAAGAAAGGTTGCGACCATTGGTACAAAGAATGCAATTTTGGCAATTGCGCATGTCGAAAGAGAAGAGCACATTGACGCTGTCCTGGATTCTTTCGCCGTAGAGGCACTTGAAAGACTTTCGTGTGTCCACGCATTCATAGCAGAGCTCCGAATCATAGAGCGAAACACAGTCCATGCAGTTCTTCGAGCGGTGAATCAGGCGCGAGTACAGGCAATCTTCGTTGAATTCAGCGGCGAAAATGAGATAGCAGTTTTTATTTTCGCCTGCGTTGTTGCAGTAGTCAGAGTTGTGACTGCGAAGAGAAAGAAGTGCAATTCTCGGCACTTTATTTTTCAGTTCGCCGAATTGCGCGAGGAATGGGCGTTTCGGATCATATTCTGTCCCAAAGGAGAGCGGGTCCCATTTGTCGCTCCACCAGCAATCGTTGTCATAAACCGGAAAGGGGGTGCCGGCCGGGTAAATTGAAATTGTTTCTTTTTTACAGAGGTCGCAGGTTCTTTTATAAAGCGTTCGTTCGTTGCGAAAGGCAAGCCGCCGCTGCATTCGGCAGTCCGGGCAGTAATTCGGGGGCGGAACCTTTATCTGCTCGTAGAAAATCAGGTCCTCGTCCCGAATTTTGAAATCCTTTTTGCAATTCTTACAGTTTTTGCTCATGAATCTAACATCCTACTAATACACGAAATCCTCGATTCTCGGCGGCTTCCCATTTTATGAAAAAATTTTCGACCGTTCCGAACATATTACCCTTTTCTATTTTCCGCGCGAACTCTTGCAAAGCCGGCTCTTCTCCTTCTGCCGTAACTCTAATGCTTCCGTCCGGCCGTGTAAAGACTGCCCCTCTAATTTCTAGCTCGGTGGCAATTCGTTCAATCCAACTAAAAGAATCTTTATTCAAGGCTCTCCCCCCTATTCCAATTTCGATCCCTCTTCTCATATTTATATGATAAACAAAGTTAAGTCATATTGTCCATAGATTTCGACACTTATAACATTGTGGATACTAATATTAACAATATGTTTTTGTAAATTAGCATATTTTTGTCGGAAAAGATTGACACAATTTATTTTCTTGCTATACTTTAAGTATGACAAAAGAAAATCGGGAGAATAATGAACTTAAAAATTTACTCATTGATGTCGGGCTCAAGGAGAAAGAGGCAGATGTCTATCTGGCAATTCTTGCCTTGGGTCAGGGCACGGCTTCGAAAATCGCTCGCCGAGCGCACATCGTCCGGACTACCGTTTACGATGTTTTGAGTTCTCTCTTCGACAAGGGCTTGGTGACCCTGACCGGCAAAGAGCCGAAGCAGGAATACGTGGCTGAATCGCCGGACAACCTAAAAATTTATCTTGAGAGTGAACTCGGGAAGAGAAAAACTGATCTAGAAGACGCGAAACATGATCTGATTCCACAGCTCAAGTCAATTCACAACGTCGGCAACCGGCCGAAGGTGATGTTTTATGAGGGAGAAGAGGGAATGCGGAGGGTTTATGAAGATACACTCACATCGAGCGAACCGATTCGCGCCTATGCCGACATTGGGAACATGTATCGGGGGCTGCCGGGTTACTTTCCGGAGTATTTCAAGCGGCGAGCGGAGGGGAATATAAAAATTCGCGCGATTATTCCCAATTCCAAAGAGGGGAGAGAACGCAAAAACTGCGACCAGGAAGAATTAAGAGAGAGCGCGCTCGTCCCGGAGAGCATGTTTCATTTCACGCCGGAGATAAACATCTATGACGACAAAGTAATGATCGCTTCTTGGCGCGAAAAATTGGGGATTATCATCGTAAGCGAAGAAATCGCGGAGGCGATGAAAACTATTTTTGAGCTTTCTTGGGCGGAAGCGAGGCGGTTAGATCAAAAGGTTGAACAAAGAACTTAAGAGTTAGGATTGCCAAGAGAACTTGGCACGAAAAATTTTTCGAAAAATTTGGTGCTGTAGGGGGAGAGATTGAAAAGAACGGCCAGGGTGAAAAGAATCAGAGAAAAGCCGGTGCTCAAAAAT
>MFVH01000002.1:0-897 GCA_001786015.1 Candidatus Nomurabacteria bacterium RIFCSPLOWO2_01_FULL_46_18
GAGGCGATTAGCAAATTCTTTTATTTCTAGGGGAGTCATGAGATCACGAAGGAAGCGCTTGCCTTCGTCTTCGTTTTTGAGCGCCAAAATGCCGGCGATAAATTGCTTGTTGGCTTTTGTGTCCCAGTCAATGTCGGGACCAATCTGTTTAACGAGCTTTACTGTTTTTATCTTTGTTTTGTCATTCATTCCTTTCATGTCTGTCACTTTAGCAAACTAAAGTACTTTAGTCAACTAAAGTAAAGAAGTTGGAATGTGGATAACTCTGGCAGAGTTGAACTTCTCTAAAAAATGTATATAATAAAAGGATGAAAATTAGTTTTGTAAAAAGTGCGAAAGAGGCAGGAAAAAAGGCACCAAAAGAAACACTAAGGGTATCTGTGGGCTCGAAAAACAAAGACGAAATTGTAAAAGAAAACGGAATAAAAACCCTATATCTAAAATCCGAAGAGAAGATGAACCTGCGGAAGCTTTTTTTATTAGTGCGAAAAATGGTCGCTTTAGCGAAAGGAGCGCGAGCGGAAAAAATCGCATTTAATTTAAACGACTGGAAGCTGGTAAAAATTTCGGACCAAAAACTTGGTGAACTTATCGGCACCCAGCTCGACTTTGCCAATTACGAATTTACAGAGTATAAAACACCGCCGGAAGATGGTTTTCCGCTTATTAAGGAAGTTTTTGTCATAGACGCATCAACTGAAGCGCAGAAGGCGATCCTAAAAGGACATGCAATCACTGAAGAAGTTAACAAAACTCGCTCTCTCGCTAATACTCCCGGCGGAGACATGACTCCAACAATTTTGGCCGAAAAGGCTAAAGAAGCGGTAAAGGGATGGCGGGTAAAAGTAACCATCCTCGGCGAAAAAGAGATGGAGCGCGAAAAGATGCAGGCGATAC
>MFVH01000002.1:921-15130 GCA_001786015.1 Candidatus Nomurabacteria bacterium RIFCSPLOWO2_01_FULL_46_18
AAGAATCTAAATTTATAATTATGGAATACCGGGGCGCTGGCAAAAGTAAAAAACCAGTTGTGCTCGTCGGCAAAGGCGTGACTTTCGATACCGGCGGAATAAATTTAAAGCCCTCGGCCAGTCTTCTCGGTATGAATATGGATATGTCCGGCGGAGCGGCCGTTATTCACACGGTCGCGCTGGCGGCCAAAATGAAACTTAAAAAAAACGTTATCGGACTCGTGCCCTCGGTTGAAAACATGGCTTCGGGTAAAAGCTATCGTCCCGGGGATGTAATCCGTTCGCTCTCCGGGAAAACAATCGAAGTCTTGAATACCGACGCCGAGGGGCGAGTAATCTTGGCCGACGCTTTGACTTACGCGCAAAAATACGATCCGGAAGTCGTGATCGACGTGGCAACCCTGACCGGCGCGGCGGCGGTAGCGCTCGGCGAACACGCTTCGGCGATTTTTTCCGACAGTGATAATCTGGTAAAAAAATTGGAAGAGTCTGGAGAGAAAACCGGGGACTACATCTGGCGCTTGCCGCTCTGGGAAGAATATGAGTCAGAAATAAAGGGTAATTTGGGTGATTGGACTAACATCCACAACAAAGATTCGAAGTACGGCGGAGCGATTCATGGGGCAATTTTTCTTTACCAGTTTGCGAAAAATTATAAATGGGCGCATTTAGATATCGCGCCACGCATGACCTCAACAACCGGGGAATATTTGGCGCCAGGCTCGCTCGGCACGCCGGTAAGACTTCTCTATAAATTCATCGAGGAAAGTTAGACGAATGGAAACAGAATATAAAATAAAAACTCCGTGGTTTGAAGGGCCTTTGGGGCTGCTGCTTGACCTAGTGGAGAAAAGAAAACTTTTCATCAACGATCTCTCGCTGGCCGAAGTAACCGAGGACTTTTTGAATTACGTAAAACTCCTGGCTGAATCTAGGTCAAAAGCGGGGGAGGTTTCGAGCTTCATTGTGGTGGCGGCGACGTTAATTTTAATAAAATCAAAATCGCTTTTGCCGAATCTGGACCTGACCGCGGAAGAAGAGGGAAATATTCACGACCTCGAAGAGCGGCTGCGGTTGTACGAGCAATTCAGAAAACTTTCGGCTAATATCAAAAGCCGGTTCGGGAAAAAAATAATTTTTGCTCCGTTGGAAAAGAAAAACGGGATTCTGATCTTCCTGCCGGACGAACAAATTACCAAAGAGCGGATGATGAACCTGGTGCAAAGCGTTCTGGGCTCAATGCCGCAAAAAGAAAAACTCCCGGAGGTGCCCCTTAAAAAAATCGTGAGCATTGAGGAGATGATCAAAAAACTGACGGAGCGAATCGAGAAATCGGTCAAGATAAATTTTAGAGATTTCGCCAAGAACGGAAAAAGCCGCGAGGAAAAGATAGTTGTGATCGTGGGATTCTTGGCCATGTTGGAATTGGTAAGGCGGGGAATACTGGAAGTGAAGCAAGAAAACAATTTTTCGGATATTTTAATAGAAAAAGCAAATTAAATGGAACTGGAGAAAAAAATTGAAGCAATATTATTTTGGAAGGGAGAACCGATTTCGATAAAAAAACTCGCCGAGATTTTAAAAGTGAAAGAAGAAGAGATCAAGAACGCGATTTTTAATTTGAAAAGAAGCCTCGAGGACAGGGGAATCGTGCTTCTAGAAACGGGACATGAAGTGACTTTGGGCACGACGCCGGAATACTCCTCGCTCATTGAAAACCTGCAAAAAGAAGAGTTAAACAAGGAGCTTTCCAAGGCGTCGCTCGAGACTCTTTCCATTGTTCTGTATAAAAACGGCGCCACTCGCGCCGAAATTGACTATATCCGCGGCGTAAATTCGACTTTCACACTCCGGGCGCTCGCGGTACGGGGACTGGTGGAGAGAATTCTTGACCCGAAAGACGCTCGGCGATATCTTTACCGGCCGAGTTTCGACTTGCTCTCTTATATGGGAATAAAATCAATCGAAGAACTGCCGGATTATGGTGAAATAAATAAAACGATTTTGAATGCCGGAGGAAACTAAACAAAACCGCTTTTTGCTTCTCCTTTTGGCTTTTTTTGCGTTGCTGGCGATTTTGTTTTCGGCCGGGAATTTCAAATTCAAAGAAATCATCCGACTTGAAGGCGCCAGAATGGAAAAAATCGCGCGAGAGCTCACCGATTTGGAGCTTGAGACGAGAGCGATGCAGGTCTATGATTTAAGCGAAAATAAAAAACTTTTCGGTGTGAATGATGATGTAGCGATGCCCATCGCGTCGCTGGTGAAGTCAATGACGGTAACGCTGGCGCTAAATACTCTCGGCGAGGAGAAAATTGTTTACATTTCTTCATCTGCCGTGAAGCAGTTGGGGGATTACGGTTTGAAAGTAGGGGAGACTTGGCGGGCTGGGGAACTGGCAAAATTCACTCTTCTTGCTTCGGCAAACGACGGAGCTTACGCTCTGGCGGAATCTGCCGGTTTAGATGTTCTGAATAAAATGAACGAAAAGGCTCGGAAAATCGGCATGGAAAATACTTTTTTCTTGAATGTTACCGGCCTTGATCAAATAGAGAATGACATTCCGATCGCGGCCGGAGGATTCGCTTCAGCTTCTGACTTAAATGCGCTTGCTCATTACGCGTTGAGAGCATACCCGGAAATTTTTCGAGCTACCACCTTGCCGGAAATAAACGGTTTTAAAAATACTAACCCGATCGTCGGGGAAATTCCCAATCTCTTATTTTCCAAAACCGGTTTTACTGACCTGGCCGGTGGAAATCTTTCGATAATTTTCAGGAACGGCAGGAGTAACCTCATTGCCATCACATTGCTTGGCTCCACTTACGAAGGGAGATTCGCCGATATGGAAAAGATCGTGAATGTATTGTATAGTTTGTAAATGCAAGCCGAAACTCGAAAGTGCCAGAACTGTAAGGCAGATTTCACCATTGAGCCGAATGATTTTGGATTTTATGAAAGGATAAAAGTTCCCTCGCCGACTTTTTGCCCGGACTGCCGAAGGCAGAGGCGCTGGGCGTGGCGGAATAATGTATCTCTCTACAACCGCAAGTGCGACCTGTGCGAAAAATCCGTCATTTCAATTTACTCGCCTAATTCCGGTTTAACTATTTATTGCAACAAATGCTGGTGGAGCGATAAATGGGATCCCAAAGGTTATGGAGTAGATTATGACTTTTCCAAACCGTTTTTTGTGCAATTTCGAGAACTTTTGCAGAGAGTTCCGCAGATGGCCATCGTTAACGACGATGGAATAGCTAGTTTAAATTGCGAATACTCTCACGACTGGTGGTTCTCTAAGAATTGCTATATGTGTCTTTCGGGGTGGTACACGGAAAATGTTATGTATAGCTATTTTATATTAGCTGGTAAATACATTATGGACTCTATGATTATTATGACCGAAACCGAATATATTTACGAATGTATAAATTGTACGCATGGATATCAGCTCAAAAATTCTCAATACAGTCGAGCATGCATAAACTCTCAATTTCTTTACGACTGTCAAGATTGTTCCGACTGCTTTATGTGTTTCGGACTTAGGCACAAAAAGTATCATTTTAAAAATGTAGAATATTCGAAAGAAGAATATAATAAAATTATCTCCGATTATCGACTTAATACATTTTCGGGTGTCGAGAAAGCTCAAAAAGAGTACGATGAATTTATATTAAAATACCCTCGCAGGTACGCTTGGATAAAACAAAGTACGAATTACAGCGGAGATATTGTTTCTTATTCAAAGAACGTAAAAGATTCTTATGTCGCAAAAAATTGTGAGAATTGTCGCTACTGCGATTCTGTTGCAGACATGAAAGATTCTTTCGACATGACAACTTCTGGTGAGCTTTCAGAATGTTACGAGTGTATTGTGGGAGATCATTCTCAACTCAACCACTTTGGGGTTTTTTCTGTCAAAAGTCAGGACATCCAATACACCCAACACTGCCATAATTGCAAACACTCTTTCGGTTGTGTCGGACTTCGCAATACCAATTACGTCATTTTCAACAAGCAATATTCTAAAGAAGAATATCAAAAACTGCTGCCGAAAGTTATCGAGCACATGAATCAAATGCCATACAAAGATAAAGCGGGAAATGTCTACAAGTACGGCGAATTCTATCCGATCGAGCAATCGCCGTTTGGCTATAACGAAACTTTCGCGCAAACTTTGATTCCGCTTTCTCGAGAGGAAGTGTTAAAGAGGAGATACAAGTGGCAAGACAGTATTCAGCGCACAATCGGCAAAGAAACTCTCAAGCCCGAGGATATTCCGGAATCAATTAATGACATAAAAGATAGTATTTTAGAAGAAGTTCTTGCCTGCGTCGATTGTGGCAGGAATTATAAAATTGTGGTGAACGAACTAAATTTTTACCGCAAAATGAAAATCCCGATCCCGCGGCGCTGTTTCCACTGCCGACACGCCGCGCGCCTGGCGCGGATGAATCCATTTAAACTCTGGCATCGACAATGTATGTGTACTCTAACCACCCATGACCACTTGAGCCGTTGCCCCAATGAATTCGAAACTTCCTACGCCCCCGAGCAGCCAGAGATCGTGTACTGCGAAAAATGCTACCAAAAAGAGGTGTACTAAGCAGAAAAGTGTTATAATTTCCACATGGAGCTTATTAATCTGGTCAAGATATTTTTGCCGACGGCGGTGGCGTTCTTCTTTGGTCTATTTTTCACGCCGGTCGCCACTCATTACTTCTTTAAATACAAAATGTGGAAAAAATTCTCCCGAAACGGCGTCGTTACCGCGCCGGATTTCTCGAAAATCCACAACGAGCATGAAGAATTGAACACGCCGAGAGTCGGGGGCGTCATTATCTGGGTTTCC
Organism: Candidatus Nomurabacteria bacterium RIFCSPLOWO2_01_FULL_46_18; assembly: GCA_001786015.1. Taxonomy (GTDB): domain Bacteria; phylum Patescibacteriota; class Minisyncoccia; order Phycocordibacterales; family UBA9973; genus UBA9973. The sequence continues at coordinate 5,774 of MFVH01000002.1, forward strand.
GTGCTCTTTACCACTCTCTTTTTTTACTTAATTTCGATTTTATTCCCGGCTCCACTTAGCGAAAAACTAAACTTTCTCTCCCGAAATCAAACCTTGATACCGTTTTTCACCTTGCTCCTGGGCGCGCTTTTGGGTCTTTGGGAAGATTTAATCCAAATTTACGGGAAGGGGAGTCTTGCCCGCGACGACTCTTCCTGGCGCAAGTGGAAGGTGGTTCTCGTTTTTGTTATTGCGCTTTTGGTGGGGATTTGGTTTTACCAGAAGCTCGACATGGTTTCTTTTCACATTCCATTTGGAGGTGAACTGTTTATCGGGAGTCTAATTATTCCTTTTTTTGTTTTGGTTGCGCTTGGAACTTGGTCCGGTAGCGTAATCGACGGTATTGACGGACTTTCCGGTGGGGTGCTCGCTTCGATCTTCGGCGCCTACTCGGCGATCGCTTTCGCCAACAATCAAATCGACCTGGCCGCTTTCTCCGGAGTAGTAACCGGCGCGATTTTAGCCTTTCTTTGGTTTAACATTCCGCCGGCCAGATTCTACATGGGGGAGACGGGGATGATGGGGCTCACTATCACTCTCGCGACTTTGGCGTTCTTAACCGATTCGGTTTTAATTTTGCCGATTGTCGCGATGCCGCTCGTCATCACATCTCTTTCGGATATTTTGCAATTCACATCAAAGAAACTTCGGGGTAAAAGGCTGTTCCGTCTCGCTCCGATCCATCACCATTTTGAAGCCCTGGGCTGGCCGTCTTACAAAGTTACTATGCGCTATTGGGTGCTCTCGGTTGTCTTTGCCATCTTGGGAATCATACTCGCAATCATTAGCCGCTAAAATGAAGAGGGTCCACGAAAGAAAAAAGAAAGTCGATAAATTCTTTTTAACCATTGTTCTCATCCTCGGAGCGGTGGGCATCGCAATGTTTATTTCCGCTTCGCTGGGAGTCTTGGCGAAGAACAAAGAGACTTTCTACTCGGTTTTAATCAGCCAGCTCGGACTGGGACTCGGTGTAGGGTTCTTGGCAATGTATCTCACCTCTAAAATAGATTATAAATTCTGGCGCAAAGCCGCTCTGCCTATCTTTATCGCCTCGATCTTGCTCACCGCCGCCGTTTTTATTCCCGCTCTCGGCTGGAGCCATCAGGGAGCCGAGCGCTGGATTCGGCTCGGACCGGTATCCTTTCAACCGGCCGAACTTTTGAAACTGGGTTTTGTAATCTATTTTGCCGCCTGGCTTTCTTGGGCGAAAAGCCGAGTGCAAAACTTCAAATTCGGAATGCTTCCCCTTATGGTTATGCTCGCAGTAGTCGCTTTTATTTTATTTAATCAGCCGGATACCAAAAGTTTCATCCTGATCGCCGCGACCGGCATTGTCATGCTCTTCGTCTCCGGAACGCCGCTCCGATATATTTTCGGAGTTAGCGCGAGCGCGGCGGTTCTCTTGGGCCTCTTAGTCGTTTTTACTCCGTACCTGCAAGAGAGAGTGAAAACTTTCATCGATCCTTCGCAAGACGTGCGTGGTTCATCTTACCAGATCCAACAATCCCTGATCGCGCTCGGCTCCGGCGGAATTTTCGGACGTGGCTACGGGCAGAGCATCCAGAAATTCAGCTATTTGCCGGAGCCGCAGGGAGATTCAATCTTTGCCGTCCTCGGCGAAGAATTTGGATTTGTCGGAACGGTGACAATTATTATTCTTTATCTTTTTTTCGCTTTGCGCGGTTTTCGCATCGGGAACCACGCCCCGGACTCCTTCGGTAGACTTTTAACTTTCGGAATTGTTATACTGATTACGACGCAGGCCCTGATGCACATCGCTTCAATTACCGGCGTTTTTCCTTTAACCGGCGTACCGCTTCCCTTTGTCAGCCAGGGCGGAACGTCGCTCGCGATCAACTTGGCGGCCATCGGAATTGTTTTACAAATTTCAAAACACCAGAGTTAGAATATGAAAATTGCTTTTGCGGGAGGCGGAACGGGCGGACATTTTTACCCGATTATCGCGGTAGCGGAGAAAGTCAATCAGCTGATCGACCGGGAAAATATCATCGGCGTCAAACTTTATTATTTTTCGAATGATCCTTTCGACCGGGAGCTTCTTTTCGAAAACCGGCTGATCTACACGGAAATAATGGCCGGAAAAATACGGACCCACCCGGGCTTAGGAGGCGTGCTTTCCAATTTTTTGGACATCTTTAAGACCCTCTTCGGCATGGTTAATGCGATTTTCAAAATGTTTTCAATCTATCCGGATGTCGTTTTCGGCAAGGGCGGATTCGCCTCTTTCCCGGCAATTTTTGCCGCGCGCCTTTTCGGCATTCCGGTCTTGATCCACGAATCGGACTCCGCTCCCGGCCGAGTGAATAAGTGGGCGGGGCGTTTTGCCAAGAGAGTGGCGGTTTCTTGGAAAGACGCCGCGGAATATTTCCCAAAAGAAAAAGTCGCCTGGACCGGACACCCGACTCGGATGGAAATCGAGCAAGCGGCGGAGAGAGATGAAGCGCTGAAGTATTTTAAACTGGAAAAGGACCTACCGACCATTCTTGTTTTGGGGGGTTCGCAGGGCGCGGAGCTCATCAACAACACGGTGCTAGACTGCCTACCGAGATTGGTTAAAAAGTATCAGGTCATCCACCAAACCGGCATCCGAAATTTCAAAATTGTCTCCGGCCAAGCGGATGTGATCCTGGGGAAAGAAGAAAATAAAATAAGATACGTGCCAACGGCTTATTTGAACTCGTTGGAACTAAAAATGGCGGCCGGGGCGGCGAAGATTATCGTCTCCCGGGCGGGTTCGACTTTATTTGAAATAGCTTCCTGGGGCATACCGTCAATTTTGATTCCGTTCGCGCATTCGAACGCGGACCACGCGAAAAAAAATGCTTTTAACTACGCTCATGCCGGGGCTTGCGCGGTCATCGAAGAAGCGAACATGACCGGAAATATTTTGGCTTCGGAGATCGACAGAATTTTGGCCGAGAGCGGAAATTGGCAAAAAATGGCCGCGGCCGCCAAAGCCTTTCACAAGCCAGGCGCGGCGGAAAAGATCGCCAGGGTGCTCATCGACATGGCTCTCGAACATGAGAAATAAATTCCTCGAATTCGTGCTAAAATAAATAAATGCGAGTGGTAACGAGATTTGCTCCGTCGCCGACGGGGTTTATGCATATCGGATCCGTAAGGACCGCCCTTTATGCCTGGCTTTGGGCAAAAAAAAATAACGGGTCTTTTATCCTACGAATTGAGGACACGGACAAAGAAAGGGAAGTCGCGGGTTCGCTCAAGCATATTATCGAATCTCTGAAGTGGCTCTCACTGGACTGGGACGAAGGGCCGAACGTGGGCGGGCCGCATAAACCCTATATTCAATCGGAACGGCTCCCGATTTACCGTAAATATGCCGAGAGACTGAGAAGGGCTGGTCATATATATGCCGACGGTGATGCGCTCCGATTTAAAATTCCCGAAAAAAAAAGATGGCACTGGCATGATATCGTCCACGGCGAACTTTCGGCCGGGGAAGAGGCACTGGAAGATTTTATTTTAATTAAATCGAACGGCTATCCGACATACAACTTTGCGCATATCGTCGACGACATCGAAATGGAAGTGACTCATGTGATGCGCGGAGAAGAATTTATTTCTTCGACTCCGAAATTTTTGTCCGTTTATGAAGCGCTGGGAGTCCTCCCGCCGAAATACGCCACTCTGCCGCACATTTTGGGGCCGTCCGGAAAAAAGAAATTGAGCAAAAGGGATGGCGCTAAAGATTTACTTTTGTACAAAGAAGAGGGCTACTTACCGGACGCTTTCATAAATTTCTTGGCGCTCCTTGGTTGGAATCCGGGAGATGATCGGGAAATTTTTAGTCGGGGTGAATTGATTCGCGCCTTCGAACTCGAACGGATCCAGAAATCCGGCGCCCAGATGAACGAGGAAAAGCTCGACTGGATAAATAAAGAACACCTGAAAAAACTTCCGGCCGAAGAAATAAAAAATAATATCTTGATTTTGCTTCCGGAAGAGCTTCGAAATGAAAAAATCATACCGCTTATCTACGAGCGAATTTCAAAGTGGGGAGACGTGAAAACCATGCTCGGGGCAGGGGAGTTGGACTTTTTCATCAAGCGGCCGGAAATAAAAAAAGAAAAGCTCATTTATAAAAACGCTCCGGCGGAGAAAATTTCGGAAAATTTAAAATTGGCGGTAGCGGCGCTGAAAAATATCTCCGAAAATAATTTCAGCCACGAGAACATAAAGAGCGCGCTTACGCTCATCGCGCAAAATTTAAAAAATAGGGGAGAGCTCTTGCATCCGGTGCGTTACGCTCTCTCCGGGAGCGATAAATCGCCCGACCCGTTTATAATTTCAGAAATTTTGGGAAAAAATGAAACTATCCAAAGATTGGAAAAGGCAATTTAAGCTTGTATTTACTGGGTTTTTGGGGACTTGCCTGGTCGTCACGCTTATCTTTCCGGCGTTTTTTTCTTACGGGCAAACGGCTCGGGATCTGCAAAACAAGATCGAGCAGAAGAACGAAGATATCGCCAAGCTTGAAGCGGAAATAAAACAGTATCAAATACAGCTGAACGACTTGGGGAAGCAGAAAAGCTCTCTGGCCGGCGAGCTGAAACAACTCGACATTACCAGAAAAAAACTGGTCGCCGATATCGCCATAACTCAAAATAAGATCGACAAGACGAATCTAAAGATCGGGGGCTTAAGTTCGCAAATCGGAAGCAAAGAAGAACTGATTGCCAATGACCTCCGGGCGATTGCCGAAAACATCAAAAAAACCGATGAATTCGAGCAGACAACTTTGATTGAAATCCTGCTTTCGAAAAATGATTTCACTCTGGTCTGGAACGACGTCGATAATCGAGCCACCGTCCGCGAAAAAATCCGGCAAACGATCAATGAGCTCCGGGAGGTTAAAAGCGAACTGGAAGACACCCGGGAAGAGACAATCGCGGCAAAAAAAGAACTGGAGGCGCTCAAATCCAAACTGGCCGACCAAAAAAAGATCGTCGACCAGAATACCAAAGACAAAAATAAGCTCCTGACGCAGACCAAAAACAGTGAAGCCAATTACCAGGCCCTGGTAGCCGATCGACGGGCTAAAACGCTTGTCTTTGAAAAAGAGCTTCGCGACTACGAATCGCAGCTCAAATATATCCTGGACCCTTCTTCGTTGCCGGGCAAGGGAGTCTTAAGCTGGCCGCTCGATAGCATTCTCATTACCCAAATGTTCGGCAAAACCGAAGACGGCAAGCGCCTCTACGCCTCCGGCACGCATAATGGGGCGGATTTCCGGGCTTCGATTGGAACACCGGTCAAGGCGATGACCGACGGCGTCGTCGCCGGAACGGGAGATACGGACATCCAGTGTCCGGGCGTTTCTTTCGGCCGTTTCGTCTTAATAAAATATAATAACGGACTGGCCGGGACTTATGGGCACCTTTCGCTTGTTAAGGTGAGTGCCGGACAAAAAGTGAAAAGGGGAGAAATAGTCGCCTACAGCGGCAACACCGGCTACTCGACCGGACCGCATCTTCATGTGTCTCTCTACGCCAAAGACGCCGTTGAAGTTAAAACTTTGCCGTCAAAATCTTGCCCGGGGCGGGTACTGACCCAGCCAATATCTGCCATCAACGCCTATCTTGACCCGCTTTATTATCTGCCGCCTTACACGGCAAGTATGGTAAAATAAAAAAATGAAAAACAAGAGTGCCGGATTCATCCAGATCATCATCGTAATCATTGTTGTTCTCTTTATTTTGAAGTTCTTGGGCCTGACGCTCTCGGATGTCATCAATTGGTTTAAAACGACATTTGAAAGCGTTTTGAGATAAATCGAAGCACTATGTTAACAAGATATATTGTGCGACACGTCCTGTATTTGATTATATAGCCATTTAACTACTCCCCTTCATCTTATTTACACGTACTCGAAAGCTCATAGCCCGCTCGTTCGGCTTCTTCGGCGGTGGTAAAGTAAATTCGATTTTCTTGCTTGATGGTTTTTCCGCCGGTGCAGCCGATCGAATAATATTTCTGACCGCGAGAAGAGGCGAAAAAGGTCTTCCCTACTGAAGGCAGTTGGTTAAATTTTGTAACCACCTGTTTTTCCGAGGCGCTAAGCACATTGGCTTCCTGATTTGGATATTCAATTTTTATTCCGCTAGAATCTGATTCTTTAGAGAGCCGACCGAGCTCAAATGAACCCAAACCGACCAAAACAACTATTATGATGGTTACAATGTCCTTTCCACGGTCGGTTAGAAGCCAAGCCTTGATTTTTTCCATAAAATTATATATACTCTAGCACACGTATGGCACATAGAAAAGCTGGCGGAATCGCCAAAAATTTAAGAGATTCAAATCCTAAATATCTCGGAACCAAACTAGCCGACGGGCAGAGCGCTCGAGCGGGTAATATTATTGTCCGCCAGCGTGGAACCCCAATCCTCCCCGGCTCAAACGTCGGGCTGGGCAAAGATCACACTCTCTTTGCTCTCAAAGACGGTGTCGTCAAATTCAGCTCTAAACGAAAAACCTCCTTCCACGGCAAAACCGTGTTAAAAAAAGTAGCAAACGTAGTTTAAAAATTTCTTAATAAAACAACATGGCCGTCCGCTCAAACTGAGCGGACGGCCAATCTTCCTGCCTCCCTACGGAGGCCGTTCCCGAGTGCCCTCGATGAGGAGGAGAGTACAGCCCGTGGGGCGCGACTCCTGCTCGAAGGGAACACGGAAGTGATGGATCATCGCCTTCCTCCTTCTGCCAGCTTTGCTTTGCTGGCTTGGTGGGGTGAGGTACTAGCACCCTCAAGTCCGACCATTTGTCAGATTCTTGAGGATCCATTTAAATTATATCAAATATAGAAATTATTTCAAGTGATTAACTCTATTCAGCCTCAACGACAAGTTTAAAAAAAGACTTCTTATTCCCTACTTTTACCGAAATTTCAAATTCACCCAATGTTTTCAAGGGTTTTTCGAGATCTATAAACTCTTCATTTATTTCCACTCGATGTTCTTCGTGTAGGGCAACGGCAATTTCTTTTTTATGAATGCCAGAAAATAAATGTCCCTTTTCATCGGCTTTCGCTTTTATGCGCACAACTTTGTCTTTCAATTCTTCCAAATTCTTTTCGAGAAGCTCCGCCTGAATTTCTTTTTTCACCACTATTTCTTTTTTTCTTCTCTCCAGCTCCGCTAGATTTTTCGGATTGGCAACCTCCGCGAGCTTCCTCGGCAAGAGAAAATTCATCGCGTAGCCATCGTTGACGTCTTTGACATCATGCCTCTTCCCTACCCTCGGCACATCTTGTAAAAAAATTACGCGCATAAAATCAATTAAGAATTCCAATTCAATAAAAGTTCGACTGCTTTATCCATCTGCGGATCTTTTTCACTCTCCGAATCCCCGCCTGCGCGGGCAGGTTCTTTGGAAAATTCCACCAAATAGTCCGGTGTGAGGCCTTTATCGGTAATCAAATTCCCATTGGGAGTGAGCCACTTGGCAACGGTAATCTTTAAGAGTGTGTCCGGCGTTATGTCCACCACCTCCTGAACCGAGCCTTTACCGTAGCTCTCCGACCCCACTAAAATTGCGCGCTTATGATCCTGCATCGCGCCGGCCAGAATTTCCGAAGCGCTGGCCGAGCCGCCATCGATCAGGATCACGAACTTGAGCTTATCGTTGAAAACATTATAGCCCTTGCTCCGAAAAACTTTCGGCTCCGATTCTTCCCCGTAATCCTCGGTGACTACAACTTTCCCTTCCGGCAAAAACCAGCTGGCCATCGAGATCGCCGCTTCCAGATACCCGCCGGGATTCCCGCGCAGATCCAAGAGGAGCTTATCGCTTTTTGCTTGAGCGAACTGCCTGATCGCGTCGCGGAAGAGCGACGGAGAGTTGGCGGAAAAGCTGTAAAGCTCCACGACAAAAATTCCATCCTTGCGCGATTCGGTGTCGAGCGTGGGGATATTAATAATATCCCGGACGATCTTTATTTCCCTCGGCTCTCGCTCCCCCTCCCGCAGGATTGAAAGCGAAACGGTTGTCCCCTGTTCTCCGCGGATGAGCTTGATCGCCTGATCCACGCCCAAGCCGGCGGTAGTCGTCTCATCGATCTTTAAAATTTTATCGCCCGACTCGATGCCGGCTCGATAGGCCGGAGTGTTCTTCAAGGGCGCGATCACGGTCAGCACCCTGTTTTTGATGCCAATTTCCATACCGACTCCGCTGAAATTACCGGAAATATCCTCTTCAAAAATTTTGGCTTCATCGGGGGCAAAAAATTCGCTGTAGGGGTCATTCAGGGAGCCGATCAATCCGGAAATCGCGCCGTAAACCTTCTCCTGGTCGGTAACCTTCTCCGCTCCTGGATATTTGTCATTGATAACGTTCCATACTTTCCAAAAAGGAGAAAAGTCCGCGGTCGTTTGGACGGCGGTTTCCTTGCCGGTTAAGGTCAGGACTTTTTCAATCTCCGGCCGGTTGTTAAAACCGACGTAAATGCCGAAGCCGAAAGTGAAAACTACCAAGAGAACGATGGCGTAAGCGCGCCTGGTTTTAAAAAATTCGATCATTGGATTAAGGTTCGCGATTTTCGGAAAAATTATCGTAAGTCATTTCTTTCTTTTCTTGCTTCTCTTGCCGATAAATCAAATAACTTATGTAAACGAGAACCAGGCCGGAGAGGGTCATCAGAATATTTTTCCAAAAATGCGGCACGCCGAAATACGGCAAAATCGCGACCCAGATTCCCAGAATAAGAAATACTCTTCCCTTCCGCATAAATCCATTATACCCGAAGAGACCCGCAATGCAAACTCAATGAAAATTACGGCGTCACGTAAATCACATTCGCAGTAAGGTCGCCCATATTATTGGGCACTTCGGTCTTGAAATTGCGGACTCGCATGTCCACAAAAAGAAGCAGCGCGACCACGGCAAAAAGAGTCACTCCGCGCAGGAGGAAGGCCGGATGCTGCCGCTCGATCCGGATAAAAAACGTAAGAAGGATGGCGAGAATAAGAAGAACGGCAACCATGAAGTAGACATAGCCGATAGATTGCCTGGGCGAAGTCAGGGTTTTCTCCAGAGAGATTTTAACCGGATTCGGGGGGAGGATGATTTCCGCTTCTTTGGGCGCTTCCTCGCCCAGGACTACATTGAGAGATGGAGGAGGTGGAGTAGCGGCTACGCTCGTCGGACTGGGAGCTGCCCCGACGTTCGTCGGTGGCGAAGTCGGGGTCCCAATCCCCGCCTGCGCGGGCAGGCCTTCAGGCGTCGGGAGAGCGGGCTCTGCTTCAACGGGGGCGGCAAATACCGCAAGCGGCTTTCCAA
>MFVH01000002.1:15181-16595 GCA_001786015.1 Candidatus Nomurabacteria bacterium RIFCSPLOWO2_01_FULL_46_18
CAAAAAAATTAACTGCCAAGTTCTCTCCGGCATAAGTATAACGGTAACCCACTTGTTCAAGCCAATACCAAGGAGTTCTTCCCTCCGGACTGGTGTGAGCGAAGTATCCTCGAGCCGACATGTCTTCGGCTTTGAGGCGCGCCGCCTCGTCCAGCAAGAAATTCTCCGTTAACGCCGGAAGATTATTCTCGGCGCGAGCATCGTTGGTGAGCGAAGTGAGCACTCCGGGCAAGACAGCGGCCAAAAATTTTGTCTTATCAAAAACGATAAAAACCTGAACCAGAAATCCAAGTTCAATGACAATCACGGCCAAAAAAAGAAAAGTGATTGTTTCGTGACGAAGAAAATGCGGCTCAAAGCTATTGCCTTCGTGCGGAACGAAATATTTTTTAAGCCATTTAGAAATACGGTCCATTCTCTAATTGTACCTTATCTCACAGAGAACGTCAATTTTTCTTTCTGATTTTTCTATAAGCGTAAACATAAAGAGAAACAACAAATATCAAGACCAGTATCGGAATTGGGCAGTAGTACCCTAGCGCCACTAATACAAGTATGGCCAAAAGTAATGAACCTGAAAAGAAAATGTAGAACCTATTTAATATTTCTTCTTCTGGTATTCCGGATTTTTCGTATTTCCTTCTAAGCCAGAACCGCCAGACTAGATAAATTACTAGTAAGATAAGCAGAGCAATGAGAGTACAGATGGATAGTATGTCCCCAAAACCAGAAGCAAATATCGCAGCTAAATTTTCACTTAAACCTGAAGTTTCTTCTGTATCTGGATAAGTTTCTCCCAACACGTTTCCTGCTGGTTCGGGTTCGCCGTTTCCTGTTCCCCCAGCAGACGCGCCAAGCGCTGCGCCAGCACCAGCTTGCGCCAAAGGAGATGTTATGGAAGGCACCGTGAACTGATGCTCCGAACTTATGGTCGGCGGAGAGGCGCGAGAAATGACGCGATAGACATATGTCTCTCCGGATGTGAGCGAGGTGAGTAATACGGAGTGATTTATAACTTTCGTCTCATCTTCAATCGTTGCAGACGGATAACCAAAATTTGGTGGCACGAGCGTCAAGGTATAGGGGCCTCCGGATGCCAAACCGTAAACAACCTGACTCGTAGACAAAAGATTCGTGTCCCAAGTTATGGTGGCTATTCCAGATGAACCTACATTAAATATATCAAGCGCTTGCTCATTAAATATAGTAAGCGCCACTGACCCGCTGCTTCCAGAACCAGAAATACTTCCCCCGCCACCGTCGCCGTCTTCACCTCCTATCACAGTATCGCCACAGCGTGTTTGCCCTCCTTGAAATCCTACACACACATCAAAGCCAAGTGTTTTGCCTTGATAAGAATTATCTTCAGAATCAATAAAAGAAACGGTGTAGGTGAAAATTCGGCTTGCGCCGG
>MFVH01000002.1:16622-17414 GCA_001786015.1 Candidatus Nomurabacteria bacterium RIFCSPLOWO2_01_FULL_46_18
CGGCGATTGAAAGGAAATCTGAAAGCTGGTCGTTATAAAGCGGTCCACCTGTGTCTTCTATGATGATATTAAGCTGGCTTCCAAGATTATTATTATCCGAAACATTGATTGCTTCGGTTAAAATATCCTGTTCTTCACCCGAATTATTGGTAACTATTACTTCTCCGCTTGCAGTATCACCTGGGAGAAAATTTGGTTTATCAAAAAGAGGGTCTGGATCAAAAACCACAATCAAAGAAGGTGGGTCTACAGCAAAAGCAACGTTAGCAAAACCCACCAACATTGTGATGAAGGCAATCGGCAGTATTACCCCCGAAGTAATAAAGAACATAACTTTTTGAGTAAAGTTTTTGTTTCCAATATTTCCCTTTTTTAATTTATTTCTATTCATATTAATTTTACTTCGGGGGTTAGTAATTTTTTCATAATATTTTTATGGTGTTGTTTCTACTGGCATAGGTTCAGGTTCCGGAACCGGTTCTTCTGCAGGAGCTTCAGCTTCTGGTAGGGGTTCTATAATTGCTTCCGGTTCCTCTATTGCCGGCTCTTCCGGAACTGTTATTTCTTCGGCAACAGGTTCTTCCACTATAATTTCATCAGCTACTTCTGTGTCCACAACTTCTTCGATAGATTCCTCAATCACTTCTGTTTGTTCTACTTCCGCAACTTCTTCTACTGCCTCTTCAGTTGGAGTTATTGTTGTGTCACTTACTTCTACTGCTCCTCCTGTTTCTATTATTTCTTCCGGAATAGACGTTTCCTCAGGAGACAGTTCAGATTCTCCAGAGCTTT
>MFVH01000003.1:0-2454 GCA_001786015.1 Candidatus Nomurabacteria bacterium RIFCSPLOWO2_01_FULL_46_18
ATTTGCCCCGCGAAGCCTTGGCGAAGTGGGGGATTATTTCACCCAAGAGCTCCAGTGGCTCTCTTTCTCTCGCGAGCTCGAACTTCCCTCACCTGTCGATGTCGATCGCGCGCGGGCGAGCGAGTCGCAAGGACATTTAACTATTCGCCTTCCGAAGGTGTAGCCCCGACGTTCTCTTCTGGAGAAGTCGGGGTCCCGACCTCTTCGAGCGTCGGGAGTTCCTCTTCCGGCTCGGGAACAGGCTCAACAATAATTTCCGGCTCTGACTCGGACACTGGTTCTGTTGCTGCTTCCTCCTCCCCCGACAAGGGGAGGTCGGGAGGGGTTTGGATTTCTTCGGGCGGAGATGTCTCCTCTCCCCCTGTTAAGGGGGAGTCAGAGGGGGTTGAAGTGGGGGAACTCGGCGCGGAATCAAATATCAATCCCTCTCCCAAACTCTCAAAAATATTCGCGTCTTTCACCCCGAGCGCGATCCAGGAGAAGCGGACAGTATACGGCGCGGTTTTATTCAAGAGAATCGTAAAGCCGGTATCGTCTTTATCTTTGATGACATAAGAAATTTTATCTTCAAAGAAAGTTACATCATCAATGTTGTCCGTCGCCTCAAAGGAAATTGATGCCGTCACTATCGGAGTTGTTGCGTAAGCTTGCTCGAAGTCTACGCGGACTCTCTGATCTCCCGCTTGGACAATCGCAAAGCCGGCGGTGTCTTTGTTGAAAACCGGCGGCATCAGAAATTCAACCGGTCCTCCAAAAATCACCCCGTTCTCCAGCCCTTCGGTATTCCCGAAGAACGTGAGTCCGGCGAAAATCGCGTCGCGAGCGTTAATCGTATCCGCGTCGATCGCCGAAGCAGTAAGGAGAGGCGTAATAATTTCAAGTCCCGCCGCAATCCGGTCGGTCAGAAGTTCGGAGAAATCAAGTCCATCTTCCGGCGCCGGTCCTTCCGCCAAGAATTTTTCCAAAATCTGCCGAGCCAAAGTAATGGTTCCTTCTTCTCCCTCTTCCGGTAAACTTATCCCCGCGAGCATAATATCCAATCGCTCCCCGTTCCAATAACCTTGCTCGACAAAAACCATCACCGTGTCGCCTTCACCCGGATTCCACGGCTCAAGAGCTTTGCCGATCACCGTTCCCGCCTTGCCGGCTTTGGTTGCCTTCCCAGGCTCATTGCCCGAAGTTGTAAGATAATCGCCCGGAAGAATTTCCGGGGAGTCGGCGGCAATTTTTACCGGTACGCGCCCGGAGAGCGCCACCGGCATCGGATTGTCTTCTTCTTTGATGTTATGGCCGGTGGAAGAGAAGTCGCCGGTATTATCCGACACGATGCCGATTACGTTTGCCTGATAGGCTTTTTCTGATTTAATTAATCGGGTGATTTTTCCTTTTACTTTGTTCCAGTCAACATTCCCGTCAGTTATTCCATAAGTTACAACCATCTCCTCTCCGGTTGCGACGATGTCGCCCACTTCCAGTCCTTCTGCCACCGGATACATTTCGGCGTAGTCGGCGGCCGGCGCGGCGTTGCAGTCGCGGATTTCGTAAGCGGTTCCGGCGGTCGGCGCGGTCGCGTTGGCAAGCGACGAACAGACAGCATTGGTCGAGGCGGTGCCGGAGAGACCCATCGAAACTACGCCGGCATTGGTAACTTTGAATTTAGTAACATTATTATTTTGGAAATCAACGAAGTTGCCAGAGAAAGTTCCGCTACCGACGGCAAAATCCATCAGCAGTCCCGTCCCGGTAAAAGTGCTGGTATCATGATAGAAGTAAGCCATCTGCGGAGTCGAGGTAATGGTGCTGGAGAAGAGTCTTAAAATATCTCCCTGGGTCGTGCCGGTGGATTCTCCGTAGATCGCTGCCGGTTGAGCCACTCCTCCGGCCCCGCCGGTAGTGATGGCTTGGATGCCGAAGGTCGCGCCGGTGGTGCGGATGCCGGTGTTGGTGCCGGCGGTGTTCGAGCCGGCGTTGGAGACGACTTCGATTCCGCGCACAAGGTTAGCGAGGGTGGTATTGTCGATTGATCTTATGATTTGATTTACGGCAGTATTGGCAGTTACGGTTGGAGCATTGTTCACCACAAAGCGATTGCCCACTTGTGTGCCGCCGGCGCTTGGATTGAAAGTATAATTGCCATATACGCCGGCAATGGAAGTGGTCGCACCGCTTGCGGAAATTGTATTGTCCAGCGATACACGCCCCGAGGTAACGGAAGTCGGAGCGCCGACGGTGACATTTCCTAAATCATTGATGGTCAGGCCCAAAGCGCCGGCGCTGGTCTTCGCCGTATAGAGTGCATACAAAACATCCGGGCTGGTGTCATTGGCATTGTCGGAGAAGGCGGTGTCCACGGTAAGCGAGGTGTTGCTAGCGATGGCGGTAACGGTGCGGGTCTCGCCGGTCACGGTAATTCTGTCGCCGATGACAAGTTCAGTGGTAAACAAAGTGCTTACT
>MFVH01000003.1:2463-2880 GCA_001786015.1 Candidatus Nomurabacteria bacterium RIFCSPLOWO2_01_FULL_46_18
AAGTGCTTACTCCGGTCACGGTCGTGGATGCGGCTGGATCAATCGTTCCGGTCAGGACCGCGGTGGCTTTTCCGGTGGTGCGGACATTGCCGGCGACATCGAGGCGGGTAAGCGGAGAGGTTTGATTGATGCCGACGTTGCCGGCTTCAAAAATGGCGGCGTAGTTATTCGTTCCACCCGTTGCAGTTGCATACAGACCGACATTTGTTGAGGTGCCGGTATGAGTATTAGAAAAATAACCACCATAAGTAGTTTGAGCTCCGGTTGCGTTGGCCCCAGAAAGAGAGACATTGATTCCCTTTTGGTTCGTTAAGCCGGCGGTACCGGTGATTGCAAGATCAACGAGTGCGCCGGAAGTTAAAGAAGAAGAAGCGGCATAGATGCCGGTGCCGGTGGTGAGAGAGTTGGCTGCCAAAC
>MFVH01000003.1:2922-3661 GCA_001786015.1 Candidatus Nomurabacteria bacterium RIFCSPLOWO2_01_FULL_46_18
GAGCGCTAGCGGTAGTGACTTCTGTGGTGTTGGTTGAGGTTAGGGTCGCCCGGCTTCCGGTAAACCCCGCCGTGCACGCAAACGCGCCGGTTGCGTTGGTGAGGGTGCAGCCGGTTGAGGCCGAGCCACCGCCCAAGAGAATGTTACCGGTTGAAGTATTATTTAAATTTAAAACTCCGGAGCTTCCCGCATCCACCGCCAGAGGCGCAGCACCGGCTGAAGTGAGTCCGGCGGTCGTGGCGTGTCCCAAAATAATCGCGCCGGAAGTGAGAACCGGAATTTGATTGTCGGTCGCCGATTGCGCCGGAGTGAATCCGCCAACTGTTTTCGAATTAATCGCGAATCCGGAAGAGACGATTCGCGGACGCGGAGTAAGTGTTTCGAAAACTTCATCGGCGCCGGTGGTGCAGGATGCGCCGACTTTGGTGGCAACTTGCACATCGACGAACGCCAGGTCGTCGGTAAAGGCAAGATCGAGAGTGTCTACGTTTCCGATGCTCGCGTCGAAAACTCCTAGGCGGGTGACAATGGTATCGGTACTCGGAGCTCCGGCTGGCCAAATTTTTGAACCGGCGGTAGCGGCATCATAGATTGAAAATTTATAACAATAGTCCGTGCCACTTGCGCTGCCCAAGAGCGTGCCGCTTGAATTCATCAATCGCCCCTGAAAGTTTATAAGGAGTGGCACGCCGGCAGTGGCGGATGCAAAATTGGGAAGTAGAAAAACAGAAAATAGAAA
>MFVH01000003.1:3684-5695 GCA_001786015.1 Candidatus Nomurabacteria bacterium RIFCSPLOWO2_01_FULL_46_18
CTATTTTTTTAAAGTTAAAAAAAGGTTCCATTAGAATTGTAATTCCCTCGGCTGTAGATCTACGGGCGAAGCATTAAATTCTTTTTTTATTTCTGCTTGAGTTTGTGTTGTGTCGTAGTTTTCGTTATAAAAATATATTCCCACTGAAAGAAACGCTAAACAAACGAATGCGTATAAAAAGCTCTTGTTGATTTTTTTGAAATACAAAAAATATTTAACGATCCATTTTTTATGCCGGATTTTTTGCTTAAAAATATAGTTTTTGATTTCATCTTCAGTGGTAAACCAGTTGCCGCCCATTTTTTCGCCTTTAATTTCATTTTTACGTATTAATGAACTCAAATAATCCTGATGATAGCCAGAAATTCTTGATGCTTGATGTAATGAAATTACTTTTCTTAGATTTTCCATTTATGTAAAGATGGCTATAGTCTTTTTGTAATATATCGGATAAGCAAGACATTAAAAACGCATATCTCGGATAAACGATATTTTTTATATCCCATATATTATAGTACGGTATGCGCATCATACCCAATAAGTTATCCACAGATAGAGATAGAATTCATTTATCCAAAATCTCAAATTCGCTTCCCGGAGGGGAAATTTTCTTCTTCTGGCGGACAAAACGAACTAAAACAACCCCGGCAAAGACTAAAATCAGGTTGGTTACAAAATGTAACCAACTGAAAGAGCTTGGGATTTCTTCAATTTCCTCCGACCTCTCTAAATCCCTCCCCCTCACCCCTTGCCCCTCTCCATTTTCTGAAATGGAGAGGGGTTGAGGAGAGGGCATTGGAATTACCTTCTGGGAAGATGGGGGCGGAGTGGCGATAGGTGGCGAATATATGTTCTCCCTTCCCGGCGTCGGCAAACTTGCGATCCAAGTTCCGTTTATTTTCTGAAGCGATTTGCCGTTTCCAGCTCCGCCCAAGCTTGATAAATACACATATTGGTCTAAAGCCTGTTCTTCAGACTTTATCGCCAGAGTTTCTCCCGTATTGCTCAAGGAAAAACTCGAGTCGAAAAGGTCCACCGCCGATGGCGGGGTCCCGCTGGAAGCGGTGATTCCGGAGAAACTTGCCCAATCCACCTTAAATTTAATCGGGTCAGAAACAATTACCGCATATCCTTGCGGCGGAATAATCGAACTACCTTCAACAAAAGTTATTTTATGATTTGTGTCTGCCTCAAAAAATTTCAGCTTCGACAAATCAACCGCTTCGGCTGAATTATTGAAAACTTCCACCCATTCCCTACCCTCGTCGGACCCCGGCAGGTCATACATGATTTCCGATATTTCAAGAGCTAGCGCCGTGCCAAAAACCGATAAAAAAATAATCCCCAGGAAAATAAAAAAAGTTACCCTTCCCATGCTACAATCATAGCATGAGAAAAATTGATTTCCTTGGGGTGGGAGATACAGTTACTGATGCTTTTATAAAATTGAGCGATGCGCATGTGCATTGCCGAATTGACAGCGACGCCTGCGAACTGTGCCTTCGCTTCGGCGACAAAGTTCCCTATGAATCGGTCACTGTAGTGCCGGCAGTCGGCAACGCCGCGAACGCAGCGGTCTCTGCGAGCCGTTTGGGGCTCGGTTCCGCTTTGGTCTCTAATCTGGGCGACGACAAGGAAGGCAAGGATTGCCTCGCTTCGCTTACGAACGACCGGGTGAATACTGATTTTATAAAAATCCATTCCGGTATCCGTACAAATTATCATTACGTTCTGCTCTATGACGTCGACCGGACAATTCTCATAAAACACGAGAAATTTCCCTACGAACTGCCGGATATCGGCGAACCGGGATGGCTTTACTTCAGCTCGGTGAGTGAAAGCGCTTTTCCTTTTCACAACAGTGTAGCCGACTACTTGGAAAATCACCCAAACATAAAGCTTGCATTCCAGCCCGGTAAGAATGAAATCAAACTCGGCAAAGAAAAATTGGCAAAATTATACGAGCGCTCGGAAATATTTTTCTGCAATGTCGAAGAAGCCGAAGTTATTT
>MFVH01000003.1:5728-6063 GCA_001786015.1 Candidatus Nomurabacteria bacterium RIFCSPLOWO2_01_FULL_46_18
AAGATGTTCTTGCTCTGTCGCAGGGCATTCAAGCGCTCGGGCCGAAAATAGTCTCAATTTCAGACGGACCGAAAGGCGCATATCTATACTTTAATAACGAGCTCTGGCATATACCCATTTATCCTGACATCGCTCCTCCGCTTGATCGCACCGGCGCCGGAGACGCTTTTTCTTCCACCCTCACTGCGGCCCTTGCTCTCGGTAAATCCCCTCTCGAGGCGCTTGCCTGGGGGCCAATAAATTCCATGTCGGTCGTCCAAGAAATCGGCGCGCAGAAAGGACTTCTCTCGCGAGAAAAATTGGAGGAGTATCTCGGGAAAGCTCCGGCTGATTAT
>MFVH01000004.1 GCA_001786015.1 Candidatus Nomurabacteria bacterium RIFCSPLOWO2_01_FULL_46_18
GATCCGGATGTCTTTGGTGGATTCGTCGCGCAGGCCCTTGATGCCCTCGAGCCGTTTTTCTTGGACCAGCTCCGCGATCGACATGATCAGATTCGCCTTGTTCACCCGAAAAGGAATTGAAGTGATGATGATCTGGAAATTTCCGCCCTTCTCTTCGACGATCTCCGCTTCGCCCCGACAAACCACTCCGCCCCGCCCCGAGCCATAGGCATGAAGAAGATCTCTCTCTCCGTAAACCACCCCGCCCGATGGAAAATCCGGCCCCTTAATAAATCGCATCAGATCCTCCGTCGTGCTATCGTCATTTTCGATTAAATACTTTGTGGCATCTAGAACTTCCGCCAAATTATGCGACGGAATGTTGGTGGCCATGCCGACCGCGATGCCAAGTGTGCCGTTCAAGAGTAGCGCCGGCACCGCCGAAGGGAGCACCGTCGGTTCCTGTCTGGTCTGGTCATAATTGAGCCGGTATGGAACCGTATCTTTTTCAAGGTCGCGCAGGAGCTCGGCGGCGATCTTCGACATCTTCGCTTCGGTGTAGCGCATGGCGGCGGCATTGTCCCCGTCGATCGAGCCGAAATTCCCCTGCCCGAGAATTAAGGGATAGCGATAAGAGAAATTCTGCGCCATTCCAACCATCGAGTCATAAACCGCGACGTCGCCATGCGGATGATATTTCCCCAAGACATCTCCGACCACCGCGGCTGATTTTCGGAAACGCGCGGAAGCGGTTAAACCCATCTCGTTCATCGCAAATAAAATTCGCCGATGGACCGGCTTTAGGCCATCTCGCACATCCGGAAGCGCCCGCGAGGTGATAACCGACATCGCGTAAGCGAGGTAGGATTCCTTCATTTCGGTCCCGATGTCGACGGGAACGATTCTGTCTTTTTGAGGTTCTTCGACTGGCAGATCTTTTTTAGCCATCTTTATTCGGAAATACTTTTATATCCGTCAATGATATTGTCTTTTAATATGGAAAAGGGCTGCAGGTCTTCCTTTAATTTCGTTCCCGTCTCTGATCCGGCCAAGCTCGTCCCGAAACTCCAGGTCCAGAGGATAAAAAGCACAAAGGCAAAAATAATCGTGAGGATGTGCAAAATCCCCCTGCGATGTTCTTCCGGCTGGCGCTTTAAATGATGAATTAATTTTTTCATAAATTTAGGAAGGCTTCAGAACGATAACTTCTCCCTCTTTGCCCTCTAAATCTTTTCTTTTAATCGTAACTTTGTCGACCATCTCCGCTTTTTCTTCCCCGATTTCTTTTAGAAACGTTTTCAATGACTTCTCGTCATAATCCATCGGAATGATCATCTTCGGCTCCAACGTTGAAGCGAGTTTGGCCGAAGCCTTGGCGTCAATCAATCCCGCGCCGTCAACCGGGATAAAAAGAATGTCCGGGCTCCCGATCGCTTCCTGCGCCTCCTGTGAGAGCTCCGGATTGGATAGGGCGCCGAGAAAGGCGAGTGAAATATTGTCGAGAGTCAGCGCGTAGATGGTGTTAATGTATTTTTTCCCGCCGAGGACACTCTCGGACATCGCGCCTTTCACAAAAATTTCTTTCACTTCATAGTCGCCGGGGCCGGAGATGACAAAAGGTTTACGCTCGCCGTGCTCGACTTGCTCCAGGCCATTGTAATCTGGATGATTGGTTGTGGAAAGAGCAATGTCGGCGCCGAAGCGGGCTGGCCCGCCTGGCCTTGAATTTCTGCTCTGTTTGCTGATGGGATTAAAGGCCAGAGCCATTTCCCCCTGCGCGATCTTAAAAAATTGCTTGCCGAAATACGTGATTATCATTTTCTATATTATAGCAAATTTTTAACCCAAAATCCACTCAATTTTTCTTACTATTTGCCTTTTTTTGTCGTTTGTAGTAGTATCCAAGGACAACCGAATTAACATTAAAAGTACGGATTTAGGTAACCCTCTGGCCACCCGCCGAGACCCTAAACCTCAAATCCGCTTTTTAGGCGGAATTTTTGTTAAATAATGGAAGATACGGTAGAAAATTTAATTTTAAATTCAATCGTTGACCGATCAAAATCGCGCCCGGAGCTGGACGCGTTAGTGGAAGGTCCGGTGATTCTGATCGAGAAGTCGAGGGTCTTTGTTGACCTTTCCCCATTCGGCACCGGCATCATTTACGGCCGCGAATTTCAGAACGCCAAGGATATCATCAAGAAAATAAATTTAGGCGATGTCATCAAAGCTAAAGTTGTCGACGTCGAGAACGAGGACGGATATATCGAGCTCTCCCTGAAGGAAGCCAAGCAGGCGCTCACTTGGAGCGAAGCGGAGAAAGCGATTAGGGCGAAAATAATCTTCACTTTGGAAGTGAAGGACGCGAACAAGGGCGGACTCATTTTGGAGTGGCAGGGTTTGCAGGGGTTCCTCCCCGCTTCCCAGCTCAAGCCGGAGCATTACCCGCATATCGAAGATTCGGACAAAGAAAAAATCTTGAAGGAGCTGAAGAAACTTGTCGGCGAAAAAATCTCTGTGATGATTATCTCCACCCTCCCCAAAGAAGGCAAGCTCATTTTCTCGGAGAAGGATAACAATCCGGAAGAGAAAAAAGAAATTTTAAGCAAATACAATATCGGCGATGTTTTGGAATGCGCCGTCGCCGGCATCGTCGATTTCGGAGTTTTCCTGCGCTTGGAGGAGGGCCTCGAAGGATTGGTGCACATTTCCGAGCTGGATTGGGGACTGGTGGAGGATCCGCGGGCGATGTTTAAGGTCGGAGACAAAGTGAAGGCGAAAGTTATTGAAATAAAAGACGGGAAAATTTCCCTCTCCATCAAAGCGCTGAAGGAAAATCCCTGGACAGAATTTGAAGAGAAGCTTAAAAAGGGCGACATTGTTCCGGGCGTAGTGATCAAATATAACAAGCACGGCGCCCTAGTCTCGATCAAAGAAGGCGTGGCCGGGCTAGTGCACAACTCCACTTTCGGCACCGAGGCCAAGCTCCGCGAAACCCTGGAACTCGGCAAGAATTACAATTTTCAGATAACTCTATTTGAACCCAAGGAGCACAAAATGACGCTTATGCATTTGGCGTAACGCTTGGATTCTCTTCTCCGATAGTATTCATGATCCGTATCACTTGCGAGGCGTAATTCGCGACAATGTGCGGCGGATTGTAAGCTTGTAAAATCCCCTTCACGCTTTTTTCGGCATAGTACTTTTTGGTTTTCGGATTATTGCCGCCCAGATTCTTGGCCACGATTTCGATTGCCTCTTCATTTGAATCAAAACCAGTCTTGCAGGAATTCCAGCCGAATGGATTGTGCGCGACCTTTCTGCAGGCATTTTTCCCGCCGGTTGATTCCCGGGCGGCGATTGCCGGAAGGAGCCGCCAATCGAGTTCGTTCCGCTCCGCTTCCTCCACCATCTTCATTCCGAAACCGGAGAGCGGCATCTCGCGAGCGCGAAAATACACGTCAATGGCATCCGCCTTGGCTTGCTTCTCTTTTTCTCGAAGAGCTTCGAAATCCACCGCCTGTTCTGGAGCAAGCGCTACTTCGCTTACGCTCTTTATATTATTTAATTTTTGCGAAAATACGATTTGTGAAGTTGCGGCAATTGACCCTCCCGGAGGAAGACTTCCGATTGACCCTGATATTGTGATTACCGGCAATAGTATGAATGACTCCACAAACCGTATGAATTTTTGACTTTTCATATGGGGCGGTTGTGCTCCGCCAAACCTGTATCTATCCAAATTTCTGTCTTATAACAGAAAAGTCCCTTCTTAAGGACTATAACAAGTATAGCATATTTCAGATTGAAAGTCAATATCAGACAACAAGTTTTTAATTTGTCAATAAAAAAAGCTTGTAAAATAAAGGTTTTTAGCCTAGTATTTAGGCATGGAACCCATTATTAGGCTCCTGCGAGCAAGAGGAAAGAACCGCTTGGCGGACTGCATTGAAAAGAACGAGCAAAAACCCGTCCGAGGGTATTCCAAAGAGCTAAACAGCTACTCCCCAGCGCGGCCGTTAGAACTAGAAATGAAAGACGCCTTTCGCAAGGAACTCTTCCGCCTCGGGGTGGAAAAAACAGACAAAATTCTTGAATCCCTGGAGCGGCGGAGAATTCTTCAGACCGCTCCCCACTTGGGGGCCACCGAGAATCCGCGAATGCTCGCAATCAACTGGCTCGGATCGCTCGGTGTGCCCGATAATGAATTTTACGTGGTCGGAATGTATTCCGGTATTCCCTTCTCCAATAATTCTCGACCCGGAAGAATCAACCGTCGCGAGGAGTCGATTAATTTATTTCCTTCAAGTATGCAAGATGATTTAGTTTACGGAAGTAAAATTCCTGAAAAATTAGTCGAAGTTGTGAAAACCTTACCCGAACCGTTAAAAAAACTTCTCCCGAATGCCAAAATGGGAGATTCGTACAGTAAATGGGCGCTGACAGTATGCGGAAACATTGAAAGAAAAATTTTGGGCAAAGAAAATTTAATTTATTTAGACATTAACGAAGTAGTGGCAAATTATATGGATGAAATAAAAAAGAAGCCCGGCCATCCCATGAACAAAATCAGGGAATTAAACGAGGCCAATTTGTTTTTGGCTTTCGCCCCCCTTCTCTTCAATCACTTCAAATGCTTCGGTTCTTTCCGGCAAGTGGAGTATTTGCCGGAGTATCAGGAAAAATTGTCCGGGCTTGGATTTATGAAAGAATTCGAGGTTGAAAAAGTTCCCACTGCCAGCTTAACCACGGGTGAATTTAAAAATAAACCATATCCGGTTGATATAATCTTGGGTGAAGAATTCACCCCTAATCCGCAAATGCTTTTTGGAGAATTTATTACCAACATGATGACAAAAGAATGGCTAGAAAAGCACATTTAATCGGAATTTCGGGGATGGGCATGTCCGCCTTGGCGCTTTTGCTCAAGCAAAAAGGCTGGCAAGTCAGCGGATCGGATATTGAATTTTATGATCCCGCGTATAGCTTGCTGCGAAAGAACGGGATAAAATTTTTCAAAAAATATTCTAAAAAACATATCAACAAAGATTTAGACTTAATCGTGGTCGGCGGGAAACACTCAAACCTCGAAAGAGAAAAGAACGAAGAAGTCCGCGCGGCCTTTGCCTCCGACAAAGAAATAAAATCAGTTCCGCAAATTTTAGGAGAGCTCGGAAATAAAACAGAAAATACCGTTGTCGCGGGAAGTTTTGGCAAATCCACCACTACTGCGCTCCTCACTTGGTGCTTAATAAAATCAAAGAAAAACCCTTCATATTTTATCGGAGGAATTCCGATTGGATTTCGCGCTCACGCAAAACTGGACAAAGGAAAGCATTTTATTCTAGAGGGAGACGAGTATCCGTCATCGAACTGGGACACGCGTTCGAAATTCTTTCATTTGCGTCCAAAGAACTTGATTTTAATTTCGGCCGAGCATGATCATATGAATGTCTTCCCTACCGAAAAAGATTATCTTAAGCCATATAGAAAATTAATTTCACTTTTACCTAGAAATGGGCTTCTGGTTGCTTCTAACGAAGGAAGAAACGTAGAAAAAATTATCAAAAGCGCAAAATGCAGGATTGTAAACTATGGCTTCACAAAAAAATCCACTTGGCATCCGGAAAATATTTCATATGGCCTTAAAACTTCTTTTGATTTATCTAAGGGGAAGAAAAAAATAATTCGCTTGGAAACTAGTTTGTTGGGAAATCATAATGTTGAAAATATTGTTGGTGTTTCCGCGTTTCTCTTGGAGAAAAAATTGATAACTGTAAAACAACTACAAAATGGGGTTAGATCTTTCAAAGGATTAGAGAGAAGGCTTGATTTAAAAACCAAAAAGTCTTCCGTTTTGGTTTATGAAGGATTCGGATCTTCATATACGAAAGCGAAGTCAGTCTTCGACGCGCTTAAGCTCCACTTCTCCGACAAAAAACTAATCACCATTTTCGAGCCGCATTCCGCGAGCTGGAGCAACGCGAGAACAAAGAGGTGGTATAGAAATATTCTCAAAACTTCTGATGCAGTTATTCTTCTTCCCGTTCCTGCACATAGAGCAGGGGTTCCGAATCAAATGACATCCGAGCAAATTTTAAAAATTATAAAAAAACATCACAAAAAAACCTATTTCGCAAAAACTGAAAAAGAAACACTGAAAATTCTCAAAAAAATAACTAAAGAAGACGATGTGATTGCATTGGTTTCCTCCGGCTCACTTCTAGGCCTTTCCAAATCAGTTCCTAAGCTGATGGAGAAAATTTTTTCGAAGGAGAAAATTTTTAAATAAACTTTGCAAGAGCATTACCCTTGATGACCTAACGTAGCAAGGTTTGATTTAAAAATTTTTTCGAATTCTTCGCGGTCGTCGAAGTGATGGCGCACACCCTTGATTTCTTGGTAGTCTTCGTGGCCCTTGCCGGCGCAAAGTATGATGTCGCCACTGCCTGCCAAGCGCATCGCCTCGGCAATCGCTTCGCGACGATTGGTAATTGTTTTTACTTTTGAAGAATCTTCGGGCGATAAGTCAGTGAGCATCTCGGCAATTATCTGCCCGGGGTCTTCGCTTCTCGGATTGTCCGAGGTTAAAATAGGAATATCAGCAAGCGAGGCGACGATTTTTCCCATCTTTGGGCGCTTCAAGGGATCGCGGTCTCCCCCGCATCCGGCAAGAGCAATCAGCTTTCCTCTCACGGGGAGGACTTCTCGAGCGGCGATGAGAACTTTCTCTAGCGCATCCGGACTGTGAGCGTAATCCACTATAACCAGCGCCCCATTCGGAGCTTTAAGGTGCTCAAATCTACCTCTCGGCGGCGCAATGCTCTCTAAAATTTTATTTACCCCGCCTGGGCTAGGCGAGGTGAACCCCTCCATATCAAAACCAAGGAGCCTACAGGCGCTCCAAACAGCCAAGAGATTGTAAGCGTTGAATTTGCCGAGGAGTTTGGATTTGATCATCTCGTTATTGAAATTTAATTCCAGTCCGGAAAAATCTAACTTGTCGATGCTCCCCTTAAAATTAACTTCTTTATCCTCGAATCCATAAAAAAACTTCTTCGCCCTTGAATGCTGCAAAATCACCCTACCGTGCGTGTCATCGGCGTTGGAGAGAGCGAAGGCGCTTGTAGGCAATTTGTCGAAAAACTTTTTCTTCGCCTGGAAATAATTTTCCAGATTCCCGTGATAATCGAGGTGATCATGCGTCAGGTTGGTGAAAATTCCGCCACTGAAATTTATTCCTGCCACTCTATTCTGATCAAGCGCGTGCGAAGAGACTTCCATGAAGACATATTCGCAGCCCGCCGCAGCCATGCGGGAGAAAAGCTTTACTAGAAATACAGAGTCCGGCGTTGTGCCGGGGGTGTTTTCTTTGGTATTGATTTTCTCCCCGGCAATCAGTATTTCAACAGTACTAACGAGGCCTGCCTTGTATCCCAGAGCGGTTGCGATTTTGTAGAGCAAAGTCGCCGTCGTGGTCTTTCCGTTCGTCCCCGTTACGCCCACGGTCTTCAACTTCCTCGCCGGGTCGCCGTAATAAACTCTCGCGAGCATTAACTTTCCAGACCACCAAATGCGCTTTAGTTTATTTATCATGATTTAAATCAGTATTTAAATACGTATTCAAATACTTACAAGTATACCCTAGACATGCGCTTTTTTCACTTTATAAATGAAGATGAAGCCGTTGGTGAAAATAATCAAGGAGGCAAGGATGACTGGGACGAAACTCGCGATTGCGGCCGCGATTAAGCCGGCGAAAATTGGCGGAAGCGACTGCCCGAGTGAAGAAATTGACGATCCAATGCCGAGCACCTCCCCCCGTACGCGCTCTTCGGTGCGCTTGGTCAGGAGTGAGGAGAAATTTGCCTGCTGGATGCCGTTTGGAATCGAGGCAATCGGCACGACGAAGAGCAGTGCCCACCAAACTTGCGGCACGAGGTAGAGCATAAGCCCGATCCCCGTCATAATATAAGCCGGACCGAGCAGGTCCGCCTCCCTGAATTTATTTGCGAGGTATCGGACAACCACAAGCTGGGTGATGATAATCCAAATGCCGACATAGGCGAAGAAATTCCCGATTTGCACCGAGGAAAACCCAAATTTATTGGTAAGGTAAACATTGAAAAAAGAAGTAAAAAAAGAAAAACCGAAGTTAAATAAAAATGAGACCAAAAATAATCCCCGGATGTTCTCGTATTTTCTTGCTTTGGCAATATTCTCGAACGAGGCTAGCATCTTAATCTTTCGGTCCGGATGTTTTTCCGAAATACTCTCTCTGAAGAAAAAGCGAATAGAGAACGCATTTGCGAGCGCGAGAACTCCGGAGAAAATAAAGGGAGTCGAGGCGGAGAAAAAAGGCAAAATTGAAGGACTTGAAAGTACTCCTCCTAGGAACGGCCCCAGAATAAACCCAAGCGCGAAAGTTGCCCCCATCATTCCGAAGGCTTTGGTTCGCTCTTCCGGAGCGGTAGAGTCCGCGATCGCCGCTTGTGCCACGGAGATGTTGCCGCCGGTTGCACCGTCAATGAGGCGCGAGATAAAAAGAAGCGGAAGGTTACCGGTCCAGATGGCAAAGGCGAAAACAAAATAAGAAGCCGATGTGCCAAGAATGGAAATAAATAAAACAGGCTTGCGGCCATATTTGTCGGAGAGCGCTCCAAGAATTGGAGACGCGAAAAATGCAGCAAGCGGATAAGTAGCAACCAGAAGGCCAAGAAGGATAAGTCCTAAGTCTCCCTTGGACGGATCTAGGAGATAATAAGGCGAGGAGGGTTCGCCGAGAAGCTGCGGAATGATAGGAATGAGAATCCCAATTCCGAGCATATCCAAGAAAACGGTAAAGTAGAGAAACCAGAGATGTCTCTTCATATTTCTGTTACTTCTTCTAATTCCTTCTCCAAAATCGCATTCCCTTCTCCAAAAAGGAATTTCCCTTTGAACTTTTTTCCTTTTAAAAACATCGGCATCCAATACATATCGTCCGGCCACATTTCCATGAATGGAATCTCGTCGATATGAAACCATTTCGGCCTCATTTCTTCGCTTTCTTCGGGCTCACCGGAATAATCCCCAATTTTAAAAATATGCACTTGAATTATTTCCGGATTGCCCTGAAATTCAAAATCAAGAATACCAACTTTTTCTAAATCTTTTGCTTCTAGCCCACATTCTTCCATGAGTTCTCTTTTGGCAGCATCCTCAACACCCTCCATTTCCACCTTGCCGCCAAATCCGTTCCACTTCCCTTTTCCAAATCCTCGCTTTTTCATCCCAAGGAGAATCTTTGGGTGCTCGTGAATTATGCACAAAGTATCGGTCCGGGTTTTCATTAGTTATCAAAATAATTTCTGCCAGTTTTCAGGGCTTCAATGATGGTGGGCCAAGATTTAAATAGAGGGGAAGGCATTTCGTCTAGTGAATACCACGCCCAACTTTCGCATTTTTCTGGCTCCATTACTTTTGGTTCACCTGATTTCCACTGGCAAGTCACTGCGATATCTATGTAATGCTTTGGCGCATAGTCCTTCATGTTATATATGCGTAAAAATTTTATATTTTCAACTTCCATTCCTGTCTCTTCTCTTGCCTCACGCTTTACGCAGTTTTCAATTGACTCCATATACTCTAGATGCCCGCCCGGGGAAGCATAATCCCCTACACCATGAGATCCTTTTCGTTTCCCGAGTAGTACTTTTCCTCCTTTCATTAAGACAATTGCGATCCCCACTCTCGGCCTATCAAATTTTTCAGTTTTTTTATTTCCCATACATGATTTCTTTTATTTTTTCTAACTTGGAAATAACTTTCGAGTCAATGATTTTAGTAAAACGTAGCATTTTCTTGCCGTCCTTTATTACACTCTCCATAAACATTTGGAGCGATCTAACGTCCCAATGTTTTCCTATTTTATAAACCGAAGCGTCATACAGCGGTCGATAAACTACCATGGCAGATTCATCCAGTCCGTCAATTTCAGTATGGTGGGCAATATTTAAAACTTCATAGGCATAATTGTTTACCTCACCATTCGAGTCGTGTTTATAGTGATAATAAAATCCCAGTTCTGGTGTTTTCAACTTATTTCCCATGATTTTTTCTCTTCATCCACCACTTTTTGAAAAACGGCATGGAGAATTGCGGGATTCTCTCCTCAATATTTTTTACTCTTTTTTCCAAATTTTCCATAATTTTATTTCCCGTGGCATTTTTTAAACTTCTTACCTGAACCACACCAACACGGATCGTTTCGACCCAACTTCGGCAAGCCTTCGTTGGGCACGCCTATTTTATCCTTCGGCCCACCAAGTTCACTCGGCTCCTGGTGACTGGTTATCAAGGTCCCGGTTGTTTCGTTTACCCCGCCCGTATCTTGGGCGGGACGAGCATTTTCGACGTTTATCGTCTCAATCAGGGAAAATACCTGCCCTTTGAAAGCTTCCTCCATTTCTTTAAACATTCCCAGACCCTCTTTTTTATACTCCACGATCGGCTCCCGCTGGCCGTAGGCGCGAAGATTTACCGAACTTCGCAGATAGTCCATCGCCTCCAGATGCTCCATCCAGAGAGTATCGGTGCTGTAGAGCGCAATTCTTCGGACGGTTTCGTAAAACGCCTCCTCGCCCAGCTTTTCTTTCTTTTCGGCTATCACTTTCTTTGCATTTTCATTAACTTCCTTAATTTTCTCCAGAATCTCCTCGATTTTTTCTTTCTCTCCCCGCATCATCTCCTGTCTGCGAGTGTAAATAATTTTGCGCTGGTGATTCATGACGTCATCATATTCAAGTGTGTGCTTGCGAGCGTCGAAGTGAAAACCCTCGATCTTCGCCTGCGCGTTCTCCAGTGATTTTGAAATGAATCGGTTTTCGATCGGCTGGTCTTCCGGAATACCGAAGCGCCCCATCATCGTCTTAATCTTCTCCGCGCCGAAAACACGCATCAGTTCATCTTCGAGCGAGACATAAAACTGCGTTTCACCCGGATCGCCCTGTCGGCCGGAGCGACCGCGGAGCTGATTGTCAATTCTACGCGCCTCGTGTCGCTCGGTGCCGAGCACAAAAAGCCCGCCCAAGCTTTTTACTTTCTCGTAATCATTCTGCGTGTGCGGATTCCCGCCCAACTTAATGTCAATTCCTCGTCCTGCCATGTTGGTGGCGATCGTGACCGCGCCTAATTTACCAGCCTGGGCGATCACCTCGCCTTCCTTCTCGTGATTTTTTGCATTCAAAATTGTGTGAGTAACTCCTTCTTGTTTTAAATAAGCGGAGAGAAGTTCGTTCTTTTCGATTGAAACCGTGCCGACCAGAACCGGCTGGTTCTTCTGGTTGAGTTCCTTGATTTTTTTCGCGATTGCTTGAAATTTTCCCTTCTCGCTCTGATAAATAAGATCCTCGTGATCGATACGCACGACCGAGCGATTAGTCGGAATTACAATTACATCCAGGCCGTAGACTTTCAGGAATTCCTCCGCCGAAGTTGCCGCCGTTCCGGTCATGCCGGAGAGCTTTTTATAGAATCGGAAATAATTCTGGAAAGTAATCGAGCCGGAGGTGCGAGTCTCTTTCTCGATTTTGACTCCTTCTTTGGCTTCAATCGCCTGGTGGATCCCCTCGCTCCAACGCCGCCCGGGCTGTAGCCGACCAGTAAAGGGGTCGACGATGACCACTTCGCCTTCCTTGACTACATAATCTTTATCCCGCTCAAAAAGTGCCTGCGCTTTAACCGCGGTTTCCAAATGATGCACGTATTTTATGCCTTTTTCGGTGTAAATGTTAGAAATCCCGAGCAAATTTTCCGCCTTGGTGATACCTTCGTCCGTGAGCTGAATTGCTCGGAGCTTTTCATCAACCGTATAATCCATATCCCGCTTCAATTGTTTGGCGATTTTGTCGAATTTGGTGTAAAAATCTTCCGATTCGGCGGCCGCGGAAGAAATAATGAGCGGAGTGCGGGCTTCGTCGATCAAGATCGAGTCAACTTCGTCCACGATGGCGTAAAAAAACTCCCTTTGCACGACGTTCTCGAGAGAAGTCGCCAAGTTGTCGCGCAGATAATCAAAACCAAACTCATGATTCGTGCCGTAAGTAATGTCCGCGGCATAAGCCTCCTTCCGCGAGCAGGGTTTCAAAAAATCATAAACAACTTTGAATTCTCCGACCCGATCGCGCTCGCTATCTTCTTCTCTGTGGAGCGGCGAGTAAAGATAGGAAACATTTTGAGAATTAATCACGCCGACCGAAAGACCGAGAGAGTTGTAAATCTGCCCCATCAGCACCGCCCCGAGGCGTGCGAGATAATCGTTGACCGTGATAAGGTGCGCCCCGCGGCCGAGAAGCGCGTTTAAGTAAAGCGGGAGCGTCGCTACCAAAGTTTTCCCTTCACCTGTTTTCATCTCGGCGATTTTGCCTAGATGGAGCGCGACTCCGCCAACCAGCTGGACATCATAGGGCCGTTCGCCCAAATTTCTTTTAGCCGCTTCCCGCGCCAGGGCGAAAGCTTCCGGCAGAATGTCATCCAGAGTTTCCCCGTCATCGTTTCTCTTGGCTAATCTATCCTTAAATTCCTGGGTTTTTTTGGGAAAATCGGTGTCGAGGAGCTTCGAAAAATCATCCTCAAGGGCATTGATTTTGTCTACGATTTTTTGCACGTCTTTCAAGAATTTTGAGCTCTCATCGCTGAATATTTTTCCAAAAATTGCCATAAATTATATCTTAGCACACCCCGCTCAATAACGGGACAAGAAAGAAAAAATCCTCCGAGGTCGGAGGACTTTTTCTAGGTGGGAAAAGACTATGCTCGCTTCTTTCCCTTTTTTGCTGCCTTTTTTTTCTTAGCCATAATTTTTTTCGCGCGAATTAATTTGCTAAATTAGTTTGCAATAAAAACGACCAGAAACTTTTATTGCCTACACAATATAATTATCCCGCACATTAAAATCAAATACAATGCTTTTAGGAGCAAAACTGTGGATAACTAATCATTTTCATTTGAGGCGGGTGATGGCGAATCTCCAACATATGTGCCTATGTGAGTGCGACCACCCGCCACAGATAAAAACAATTGTGATATATTATTGTAGCACACGGGCCTTCGCCTTGCCGAAGCGAGGCTTTGGCCTCGCGAAGGCGGGCTGTAGTATACCGGTAGTACGCGACCATGGGGTGGTTGTAGACCGGGTTCGATTCCCGGCAGCCCGACTAGGTTGATTTCACAAATGACCTCCTGTGCACCGCGCTTAGGCCGAATTTTTTCAGGGCAAGCTTGTGTTCTTTCGTACTATATCCCTTATGATTTATAAACCCATACTCTGGAAACTTACCGTCCAGACGCTTCATTATATTATCTCTATGAACTTTGGCAATTATCGAGGCAGCGGAGATAGAAAGGATTTTCGCATCGCCATCGATGACACTTTTTTGTTCTATCGAAAGTTCTGGAATTTTAAATCTTCCATCTACGAAAAGAAATGCTTTTTGCTTTACGCTTTTTGCTTTTTGTAATAAATCTTCCACCGCCCGTCTCATCGCGAGCAGGCTCGCTTGGTGGATATTAATCTTGTCTATTTCTTCGTGCCAGACTTCACCGACGCCATATGCAAGAGTATGCTCAAAAATTTCTTTCACTAAAATTTTTCTCTCTTCCGGTGTAGTCGTCTTCGAATCCCGCACGCGGTAATACCATTTATTCTTGCTCCGGTACTTTCCAATCGTCTCTCGATTCAAAACACACGCCGCAGCCACCACCGGCCCCGCCACCGGCCCTCTCCCGGCCTCGTCGCAACCTAAAACGAGCGAGTATCCCTTCTCAAAACATTCCAATTCACTTTTAAAATCCGGAAATTGCATAAATTTCGGGCCGCTGGGAATCGAACCCAGTCTACGCGAACCCGAATCGCGTGTACTACCGGTATACTACGGCCCGTCTTCGCTAAAGCTTCGGCGCCTGCCCGCCTCTGGAGGGGGCAAGCCCGCTTACTCTAGCGTAATTTTTATTTATTTGTTTGTTTGTAGAGAAAAATACCAAGGAGAATAAGATCAATCAAAACCACGACCCACATGACCAACCCAAGGCCTCCTCCCATCATTCCTCCGTATCCATATCCCATCATGTAAATTTTTTATTATTAATTAATAAATCGACCGGTTGAACCAGTGGACCTACGGGGAATCGGACCCCGACCCCAGCCATGCCATGGCCGTGTAATACCATTTTACTATAGGCCCGACAATTATAAGTTATAGCAAAAAACCTTTAAAATTCCTAGTGTATCGCCCGTTCCAGGATATGTTCTATCACATCTTGGGGCTTGGTGCCAACCTGTACACAAAGATTATGGAAGTTTGAATTATCTCGCAAATCAGGAACAAAACTCAATTCCGTTAAATAAATCCCGCGACGCGGAGAGACAGTGAATTCGGATTTTAAATAGTGGCGGGCTCCCAAGTGATTGTGCAGTTTTTTCGCAAACGGTTCGATTTCTTTACTTCCTGTTGGAAATACATAAACATCTTCACCTCTGTATCCCGAAATGGTATGCGCTTCGGCACTTTCTCCGGGAATTAATTCTTCCACGACAACGCTCTCTTTATGCGAGACTCCATCTTCAATGGCATCAACCAATTCGTTAAAAGTATTGACGACGTGAATGCCCCTCGGCCGTAGACCGGCCACGGGCGAGGCCATGTCTGAAGGCGTGAGTGATTTCACAATCCACGGCGGAGAAAATTTTTCGTGCGCCTCTTTTGCCTTTTTGATCGCATAGCGATTCTTCGGGCCGTCAAAATCCGCTTGATAGAGGGGCAAAATTATCGAGCGCGGAATTTTAAGGCCCAGGTTCTCGGCTTCTTTCCTCCAGAGCGCCGGACTTCGGTGCGAGAAATTTATGGGTATCCCGATTTCGGGAACAGAAAGGTCAAAGAGCAATTTTGAAAAATTTTGATGCGCAACGTTCCAAATAAAATCCACTCTGTGAAGAAGATCTCCCACGGAAGCCGGCATTCCGGCAATGTGCCAAACTCCCCTCCTATCTACTAAAATATCAACCAGCTTATATTTATCCGCCAAATTTTCCTGCAAATACGAAATCAATTTCCCTCCTTGCCAAATCGAGAGATCGTAATTTTCTTTCCCTCCGCGAAGAATTCCGACCCTTTTCATATAATTATTATAACAAAAAATACCCTTTCGGGTATTTTTTGTTAATTCGTATGTGCCTATTCGTTAAGGCTTTCGTATACTGTTCTTTGTTTTGTTTCGTTCCCCCACTCCGCGTAAAGCTACGCGGGGCAGGCTTTTAACTTCGGGTCTATTCCCTCGTGTCAATATGTTTTTTAGGTCCATGACATACTTAGACCATTGTGTATAGAATTCTAATACACAATATCGACAATCAACCCCTATCCGCCATCCGGCGGACGGAATGTTTTTTCAATTGAATTAATCCACGAGCAGCTTCCGCTACCCGTGCCTTGTTACGACTTAGTCCCTGTCACCGAGCTTACCGTAGGACCTCTAAAGAGGTACTTCGGGTACTCCCGGCTCCCTTGACTTGACGGGCGGTGAGTACAAGACTTGAGAACGTATTCACCACAGTTTA
>MFVH01000005.1 GCA_001786015.1 Candidatus Nomurabacteria bacterium RIFCSPLOWO2_01_FULL_46_18
TAAAGCAAATAAAATTAACTAAATCTTACTTAACTCACGGCCGTGAGTATGGTAAGAAAAGTTCTATTTTCTTTTCATAACTTTTTTTACAGCTTCTTTAATAGCATCCTTCCCCATCCCGTAATGCTCGATTAGTTCCTCCGGCGTACCGGACTGACCAAATTTGTCCTGAATTCCTATAAATTCTACTGGCACCGGGGAACCCTGTGCAAGAACTTCGGCGACAGCGGATCCCATCCCTCCCATCACTTGGTGTTCTTCGACTGTAATGATGGCTCCGGTTTCTTTCGCCAGCGCGACGATAGTTTCACTATCAATCGGCTTAATCGTAGAGAGGTTCATCACTTTTATTTTAATCCCTTCTTGTTCCAATTCTTTGGCAACAAGGAGCGCCCGGTAGAGGAGTCCTCCGGTCGCGATGATTCCCACTTCGGCAAGTCCAACTTCCGGTAGCCAATAAATTTCCGCTTTGCCAATTTCATAGGGGGTTTCTTCAGTCGTGATAATCGGAGTTTTTTCCCGAAGCAATCGCAGATAACTCGGCTTGTTTGTTTTGGCGATTGTCATCGTCGCCTTTTTTGCTTCAATCGCGTCGCAGGGCGAGATAACGTCCATATTCGGCAAGACCCGCATCAGCGCCAGGTCTTCGAGCGCCTGGTGCGTCCCTCCGTCGGGCCCGACGGAAATTCCCCCGTGCGAGCCGACAATTTTCACCGGCCGGTCGTTGTAAGCGATTGTCGTCCGGATCTGCTCCCAATTTCTACCCGGTGAAAACATCGCGTAAGAAGAAACGAAGGGAATTTTCCCCATCGCGGCCATTCCACTCGCCACCGTCACCAAATTCTGCTCTGCCACGCCGACTTCGATAAATCTCTCCGGAAATTTTTCCGCAAACAAATTCATTTGCGTTGATTCGGTCAGGTCGGCGCAGAGACCCACCACTTGCGGGTCCGCTTCGCCCGCGGCCAAGAGACCCTGGCCGAAACCCTTGCGAATCGGCACTTGTTCCGGCTCCGAGAAAAGTTTGGGATTTAATTTTAATTTCGGGTTTAGCATTTATTTATAATGATCTTGTCGAACTATTCATGTTCGCTTTTAATTTTACCTTGCAAGGTCCGCAACTCTCTAAGCGCAAGCTCACCCTGTTTCTCTTTCGGAGGCTCACCGGGCATATCGGAGATTCCGGGCGGAGTTCCATGCCACTTAAAATCTCTCTCCATAAAGTCCACTCCCTTTCCCGGGATCGTGTGCGCAATGATCACGGTCGGCTTCTCAAATACTGCTTGCGCTTCTTCCACGGCGGCGTGCATCGCTTGAAAATCGTGGCCGGAAGCTTCAAGCACATGCCAATTAAACGCCCGATATTTGTCGGCAAGCGGTTCAAGCGGCATCACGTTTTCAGTAAAGCCGTCAATCTGAATATTGTTACGGTCGATAATCGCAATCAAGTTTCTCAATTTATTTTTTCCGGCCAGCATTATCGCCTCCCAGGTATTTCCCTCGTCGTGTTCCCCGTCAGATAAAAAAGCGTAAATGAATCGACTGCCGTCCTTCCCGTCTATTCTGTCCGCGAGCGCCATACCAACGGCCTGGGAAAGCCCGGCGCCCAAGGGTCCGGAAGAGTTCTCCAGCCAGGGCATATATTCGCGGTGCGGATGGCCTTGCAGGCGTGTTCCGAATTTTCGTAAGGTTTTTAACTCTGCGAGCGGGAAATATCCGGCGTGCGCCATCGTCGCGTAATAAACCGGGCAGATGTGGCCGTTGGAGAGTACCAGCCGGTCGCGCTCTTCCCAGAATAGATTCTTCGGGTCGTGGCGCAAGATATGAAAATAAAAAAGCGTAAAGATGTCCGCCATACCCAAGGGCCCCGCTGTGTGGCCGCTCTTTTCTTCCAGGAGCATCTCGATTATCGACTGTCTTATCGCGTTCGCCTTAAGCTCGAGTTCTTTTATTTTTGTGTCCGTCAAAGTCATCAGAGTTCTTGGAATTTTTTTATTGTGTTAATTATATCATCGCTTTTCCAAATAGCAGAGCCGATAACCAACCGCTCGGCGCCAGCGGTAACAAGAAGCGGCGCCGTATCCAGATTTACTCCTCCGTCGACTGAAATTACCAAATCAGAAAATTTTTCCCGCAAGGTGCGAATGTGGGAAATCGCCCGTTCGTCAAACGTCCCGTGCTGAAATCCGATTTCCGCTATTCCCATCACTTGCACGAAATCAATATGCGGAATAACCGGGAAAATTTGCTCAAGCGCTGTCCCCGGATTTATCGCTACGCCGATTTTAATATCATCCCTAACATACAAATCCAATCCTTCCAAAAATTCCCGGAATTCTTCCACCGTTCTCACTGCCTCGCCCGTAGGCTCGCCCGTTTGGCTATGCCCAGAGGGGCTACGGCCGAGGGCTTCAATATGAAAAATTATTTTTTTCGCTCCGAGCTTGGAGTAAAGATCAAAGTTCTCCACCGAATCGCTTACCATAAGATCAATCTCAAAATCAAAATCCTGGAAGTTCGGCATGCCCTCTTCTTCGTTTATAATCTTTAAGAAATTATCGTCGAGAGGGGCCGCGCCCTGCGAAGCCTCGGCGGAGTAGGGCCAGGTGGTGTTCTTTACGAAAACGCCGTCTTCGATATCTAACTGCACAGTTTTCACTTGCCCGCGCAAAATGCCGAGTTTGTGTTTTATCTCCTTAAAATCTTTTTCCAATATTGCCGGAATTACTTCAATCATTAATCTTGATCTGATCGATTTTCCCAAGCCGGCGGACATGTCTTTCATCCCCGCTGTAAGGAGTCTTGAGCCACCTTGCTACTGCTTCGAGCATATCGTCTTCAGTCAGATACCTAGCCGCAAGGGACAATAAGTTTGAGTTATTGTGATCCCGAGAACGCTCAATGATATCAGCTTCATCATCTACCACACAATTTGCCCGCCCATAGTAAATAACCGCCCGCACGTGAGGAAACTTATTTGCCGCAATCGCCTCTCCTTCTCCTGTCGCCCCCAAAATGATGCCTTTCGCATTGTCCGAATCTTTTGAAACTTCTCTGGCAACCGGGATCACAAAATCAGGATAATCATCACCCTCGTTATATTCATAAGCTCCCTTGTCCACGACTTCATGCCCCTGCCCCTTTAAGAACGGAATCAGTTTTTCCTTAAGACCGAAACCCGCGTGATCGGTTCCCACAAAAATTCGCATATTACTATTATACACTAAAAAAGTTATACTGTGGAAATGGAATTCTATAAATATCACGGCACCGGAAATGACTTTATACTCATTGATAACCGAAGCGGTAAATTTGACGCAGGAGACGTCGAAAAAATAAAGGCGCTCTGCCATCGGCGTTTCGGAGTCGGCGCGGATGGGATACTGCTTCTAGAAAATAGCGAGAAATATAACTTCAAAATGATCTACATAAATTCGGACGGCTCACGTGGCTCGATGTGCGGAAACGGCGGGCGTTGCATCGTGCACTTCGCGCACCATCTTTTGAAAATTGTGAAGGATACAAAAAACGTAAAATTCGAAGCGGTGGACGGAGAACATGAAGCGGAGATATTGGATGATGAAAGAATAAAATTAAAAATGCAGGACGTACGGAATATCGGAGAGCGTAATGATTTAACTTTCCTTTACTCGGGAACCACTCCGCATCATATCCAATTTGTCACAAATCTTGAGAATTTTCCGGTCTGCAGTGAAGCGCGAAAAGTTCGAGATAAAAACAGAGATGAAAAAGGCGTGAACGTAAACTATGTTGAATATAAAGATGGGGTTTTAAATATGCGCACTTACGAACGCGGTGTCGAGGATGAAACCTGGGCCTGCGGCACCGGCGCGACATCTGTAGCTATTGCTTCGCACTATTTAGGTAAATTAAAAGGCAACGTCGCCCACATTAGCATGCCCGGCGGCGATTTGACCGTAGAATTTGAAAAAGAAAAAGACGGAACTTACAAAAACATCTACCTCACCGGCCCCGCGGTTTTCGTATTCAAAGGAGAAACAAACTAAATCGTCTTTCCGGTTTTAATGACGTGGTCGACGAGGGTGTAGGTGTACCCCATTTCGTTGTCATACCAGCCCATGACTTTGACTAAGTTCCCGCCGATGACACGGGTAAGCGCGAGATCGGCAATCGAGCCGTAGGGAGAACCCAAAATATCCGTTGAGACAAGTGGCTCTTCGGTGGTGGTAAAAATTCCCTCCCATCTTTTTTCTTTCGTCGCTTTCTTTAAAATTTCATTCACTTCCTCCGCGCTGGTTTGCTTTTTGGAAATAAAAGTAATATCCACGATCGATCCGGCAACTACCGGCACGCGGATTGAAATTCCATCAAAAAGCCCCTCGAGTTTGGTAAAAGCTTTGGTGACCGCGATCGCAGCGCCAGTCGAAGACGGCACAATATTTTGCGCGGCGGCTCTTCCTTCGCGCAGGTCTTTTTTGCTTGGTCCGTCAACAAGCGCCTGCGAGGCGGTGTAACCGTGAACAGTATTGAGAATTGCTTTTTCTATACCAAGAGCTTCGTCTAAAATTGCAATCAAGGGAGATGCGGCATTTGTGGTGCAGGAAGCGTTCGAGGTCACGTCGCAAGTGCCGAATTTATTTTCATTTACTCCCATTAAAATCGTCTCACCACCTGCATCCCGGACCGGTGCTGTAATTACAACTTTTTTTGCTCCAGATTTTAAATGAACACTTGCAGTTTCATATGAAGTAAAAAGTCCGGTCGATTCCACTACCACTTCTACTCCCAAGTTTTTCCAGGGAAGCTTCACGGGATCTTTTTCAGAAAGTATTTTTAAATTTTTCCCATCGATAATTATTTCTTGTCCAGAAACTTTTATATCGTGTTTCCATTTGCCATAGACAGTGTCATATTTAAGAAGATATGCCATGCTCTCAACACTTCCCAGGTCATTCGCGGCCACGACTTCGAGTTCCGGACGCTCCCAGGCGATTTTGAGAAATGCCCGACCGATGCGACCGAAACCATTGATGCCAATTTTTATTTTTTTAGACATTTTATTTTAAATGCTTAATTTTTGGAAAATAACTTTCAGGCAAAATCGCAAAATAATCATCAATATATGGAAACATTGTATCACAGGCAACAAAAGTTGCCAACACTTCGCCTCTCTTATTTCGCAGATTTTTAAGCGTTTTTTTCCTTTTATACTCCTTGATTTTGGAGAGAAGCGCCCGATATTGCATCCCGGTCGAAGGCCCGACGAAAAGCCCCGCCCGAATGAGCTCCAGACTCCCGCCGTAGGCGCTTTTTTCATCCATCGCAATCACTTCATCCACCGCCTTTCTCCACGGAAACCCGAGTTTATCAATCATCCCCTCCCCGCGCGGACCCGGTATCGAAGAACCTTCTTTGATTGCCGTACCGATAATTTTCACTTTTTTATTTTTACTTTTCAAATATGAGCCAGCCCCTAAAATGGTTCCCCCCGTGCCGATTGACGCGACAAAGATAGAGAGGTCTCTTGCGAGTTGCTGCCACAATTCTTTGCCAACGAAGTCTTTCGCCGCGCCGGGATTCGCGGGATTTATGTATTGATTGAAATTATGCCAGCCAACTTTCTTTCCCAGTTTTTTCGCGTCGGCGATTCCACCGACTGAATCAAAAACTCCAGGACTTGGCGGACCGTGAGAAATTAGGAGATTGGCACCGACCAGGCGCAGTAGCCGCTTCTTGTGCTCCGGCACATCCGGGGTGATAATCGCGTGCATGTTTTCAATCCCAAAATATTTAGAGAGGATGGAGAGCGAGAGAACTGTGTTGCCAGAGGAATATTCGACTAAATTTTTTATTTTTGTTAATTTTTTCGCGGGGATTTTCCAGAGCATGAGATAGGCGGGCAGGGATTTGATGTTCGAGAGCGGTACAAATTGCATTAGTTTCACAAATATTCTCACCTTATCCTTGGCATACAGATTGAGCGCTTCCGGCAGTTCAACGAGAGGGGTGGGGCCCAGAGAGCCGGGCGCAAGATAGGAAAAAAGGGCGTGTTCCCCGGAAAAAACATTTCCCGTTTTCTCTTTCATGAGTATAGTATACTATAGTACAGTCATGAATAATTTCATACACCTTCATACTCACAGTCATTATTCCTTGCTAGACGGGCTTTCTAAGATTGAAGATCTGGTGAAGCTTGCCAAAAAGTTCAAAATGCCGGCCATGGCGATCACCGATCACGGCAATATGTACGGCGCGATTGAATTCTATAAGCTGGCGAAAAAGGAAGGAATAAAGCCGATTGTCGGCGTCGAAGCCTATATCGCCGAGCGTTCACGCCTCAATAAAGAGCCGGGCATCGACAACCGCCGCTATCACCTCACGCTCCTGGCTAAAAATTTAGAGGGCTATAAAAATTTGATCCAACTGGTTACCATCTCCCACCTGGAGGGTTATTACTATAAGCCGAGGATGGATAAAGAAATACTGCGAAAATATTCAAGAGGGATTATCGCTCTTTCCGGGTGCCCGGCTGGAGAACTCTCGCGCGCCTTGGCCGGAGGCGATTTCGAGAAAGCCCATAAGATAATCGAAGAACACCAGGAAATTTTTGGGAAAGAGAATTATTTTCTGGAGATTCAAAAAGGCTCAAAAACTTTCGACAACGAAAAAATCCGGGACGGCTTGAAGAAACTCGCCCGAGAGCTTAACATTCCGCTTGTTGCCACCATTGATTCCCATTATCCCCGCGAAGATGACCACAAAGCTCATGAAACTCTGCTTGCCATTCAAACTAGTTCCGATATTAAAGATGAAAATAAATTTTCTTTCGGTGAAGATGACTATTCTTTTATCGACAGCGCCAAGGCTGAAGAGCTTTTCAAAGATATTCCGGAAGCGGTAGAGAACACGGCCAAGGTGGCGGAGATGTGCAACCTTGAACTCAAACTGGGGCAATGGGTTTTCCCTGATTTTAAAATAGAAAGCGGCAAAACCCCGGACGAGCGGTTGGAAGAATTGGCTCAAGGCGGTTTTGAACGCCTGGGGATCGAGAAAACGCCCCTCCTAAAAGAGCGACTAGAGTATGAACTAAAAATTATAATTAAAAAGGGGTTCTCGCCATATTTATTGGTGGTTACCGACTTGATGTATTATGCGAGGAAACATGGTATCTTGACCACCATTCGCGGATCGGTGGCCGGTTCTTTGGTTACCTATCTCTTGGGTATTACCAATATAAATCCGATTGAGTACAAACTTCCGTTTGAAAGATTTTTAAATCCGTTCCGCCCTTTGCCTCCGGACATTGATATGGATTTTGCCGACAACCGGCGGGACGAAATGATCGAATATGCCAAAGAGAAATACGGCGAAGACAAAGTGGCCCAAGTCGGAACTTTCGGTACGATGATGGCCCGCGGCGCAGTCCGCGACGTAGCTAGAGCTCTTGGTTATCCCTACACCGTGGGCGATAGAATTTCCAAAATGATTCCTGCCGGGAGTCAGGGTATGCCGATGAAAATCGATCACGCGATGGAGATCGTTCCGGAGCTCAAGGAAGCATATGAGAGTGAAAAAGATACCCGAGAAATCATTGATCTTGCTAAAAAATTAGAGGGCTGCGTCCGGCATATTTCGGTTCATGCCGCCGGTGTTGTCATTGCCCCGAAACCTCTCATCGAATATGTACCGATCCAATTCGACCCGAAGGGCGGAAAGAAAATCACCCAATACGACATGTATTCGATTGAAGAGGCGGGGCTCCTTAAGTTTGACTTTCTGGGGATCCGAAATCTGGCGATACTCGCCGACGCGATCCGCTTGGTGAAAAAATTCTATGACATTGATATCGATATTGAAAATATCCCGTTGAACGACAAAAAAACTTTCTCGCTCCTGTCCCGGGGCCAGACGGAGGGACTTTTCCAATTAAACGGGGCCGGCATGACCCGCTATCTCAAAGAGCTCCGGCCGACTACGATCCATGACATTAACGCGATGATCGCCCTTTTTCGCCCGGGCCCGATGGAAATTATTCCGGAGTACATCAAACGAAAGCACGACCCCAAAAAAGTAAAATATCTGGATCCGCGAATGAAGAAATTTTTAGGTGAATCATATGGGCTGATTGTTTATCAAGATGACTTGCTTTTATCCGCTATTGAGCTTGCCGGCTATAACTGGGAGGAGGTGGACACATTTCGCAAAGCCGTCGGTAAAAAAATTCCAGCGGAGATGGCCGCCCAATACGAGAAATTCACAAAGGGAATCGTCGCAAACGGCCAAACGCGGGAGTTCGCGGAAAGGCTCTGGAAACTTTTTGAGCCCTTCCAGGCTTACGGTTTTAACAAGGCTCATGCCGCTTCTTACGGGAAGGTTGCTTACCAAACGGCCTACATGAAAGCGCATTACCCGGTGGAATACATGACCGCCATTCTCACCGCCGAGTCCGGCGATGTGGAGAAGATCGCCACCATCATCGAAGAGTGCAAAAACATGAAAATTCCGGTTCTACCGCCGGACATCAACGAAAGCTACGGAGGATTTACGGTTATTCAGGAAGGAATCAAGCCCCCTTCGCCGAAGGCTTCGGTGGGCCAAGAAAAAATTCGCTTCGGACTCTACACCATAAAAAATCTGGGAACCGACATCGCCGACGCGATTATCGGCGAACGCGGGGCGGAGGGGAAATTCAAATCAATCACCGGTTTTCTGGACCGGATCAAGCACAAAAATTTGAACAAAAAATCAATGGAGGCGCTCATTAAGTCCGGCGCGATGGACGCGCTCGGCGAGCGCGGAGCCCTCTTATCCAACCTTGAAGAAATGCTTGAGTACAATCGAGAGGCGACGCGCGTGAGCGAGAATCAGACTTCTCTTTTCGGCGACGCGGAAATCGGGCTTCCGCAGTTTAAATTGAAAGAAACTCCTCCGGCAACGCAAAAGGACAAATTGCTTTGGGAAAAGGAACTGCTGGGGCTGTATATTTCCGGGCATCCGTTGGACCGCATCAGAGAAAAATTAGAAAAGCGTGAGATGAATATCAGAAAAATAAAAGAAGAAATGAAATCAAGCACACTGGTGACAATTGCCGGGATTATTGAAACTTCAAGATATGTCATCACTAAGAACAATGAGCGAATGGCGTTTTTAAAAATTTCGGACCTTACTAGTTCGATCGAGGCGGTCGCTTTTCCTTCCATCTTCAAGGCCTCGCTCGAAATTCTGGTTCCGGAAAAATGCATCGCCATCTCCGGCAAAGTCTCGCTCCGCAACGGCGAAAAATCGATCATCATCGAAGCGGTGAAGGAGGTCTAGTTATACAAACTCATTGCCTTCTCCTTGCTTTCTCCGAAAATCATTTCGATTGCTTCGGCGACTTTTTTTGAAAGTTTTTTGAGTTCATCCAGTTCGGGTTTTTTGAATTTTCCGAGAATAAATTTTATCACTTCCTTTTCCCCTTTGGGCTTCTTTAATTTGCCTCCAGGCGTTTGCGGAGCGATGCCAATTCGTATTCGCAGAAATTCTTCGCTCTTTAATGATTTTATTATCGAGTCAAGTCCGCGGTGTCCGCCAGCAGAGCGATTAAAAGATATTTTCATTTTCCCGAGCGGCAAATCTAGGTCGTCATAAATCACTATTAAATCTTTCAAGTCTTTTTTTGATTTGATAAGGGGCACAACGGCTCTGCCGGAATTATTCATGAAAGTATCGGGCAAAAGAAATTTGATTTTGCCGTCCAGTTTCGCCTTCACCAAGCTAGCCATGATTCTCCCGATGTTATGCCTGGAGTTTTCATATTCGTCGCCCGGATTACCGAGCCCAACCACAAGTTTCATTTTATTAGTATCCCAATTAAAATCTTTTGTGTCAAACATTTTTTATGTTATATTATAAGGATGGATCCCATTGTGGAAAATAAAAAAACCTCCAGGCAGTCTTTCTGGGATATTCTGCGCTTCGCGGTACTCGCCCTTGCCATCGTCATCCCAATCCGGCTTTTTGTCGCTCAACCCTTTATCGTCTCCGGTTCTTCAATGTATCCGACTTTTTATAACGGCGAATATCTGATCATCGACGAATTGTCTTACCGACTGGGCGAGCCCAAAAGAAACGACGTGGTTGTTTTCCGCTACCCCAAAGATACAAAAAAATTTTTCATCAAAAGAATCATCGGCCTTCCGAATGAAACATTGGAAATCAAAGAGAGCGCGGTCATTATTTACAATGAGGAACACAGGGATGGTTTCCAGTTGGCTGAATCTTTTGTAAAAAATACTTCAAAAAACAATAGCCGCATCACCCTGAAAGGCGACGAGTATTTCGTGATGGGTGATAATCGTTCTGCCAGTTCCGACTCGCGCTACTGGGGCGCGGTCAAGAGGCATCTCTTGGTCGGCCGGGCGTTCCTTCGCCTCTGGCCGGTTGCAAGAATAAGCGTTTCCCCGGGCAATTACCAGCCAGCCGATTGATTTTAATAGGATGAAAAAAACAAAACCACGAGTTCAAAAAGGGAAAAAAATGGAAAATTTCTCCGTGCCGAAAGGGATGCGGGATATTATCGGCGACCAATATTACAGCTTCCAGGGTTTTTTTGAGAAAGCGCAGGAGGTGGCGATTTACTTCGGCTTCAAGCCGATCGAAACTCCGATCTTGGAACATCAGGAAGTTTTAACTTCCTCAATCGGAGAGGGCACCGACATTGTGGATAAGGAAATGTACACTCTTAAAACCAAGGGCGGTGACCACCTGGCGCTCCGTCCGGAACACACCGCCCCCCTCATGCGCGCTTACATCGAGCACGGAATGCAGACTCTTCCCCAGCCGGTCATGTTCTATCAGTACGGCCCAAGTTTCCGGCACGACAAGCCGCAACGCGGTCGCTACCGGCAGTTTTGGCAATTTGATCTGGACGCGCTCGGGTCGGAAAAAAGTATTCTCGACGCGCTGGTCATCAAAGTCTGCATGAGCATCCTGGAAGAGGCTGGCGCGGAAAATCTTTCAATTGAAATAAATTCGATCGGCGACAAGGAGTGCCGCGGGATTTACCTTAAAGAGTTGACCGGTTATTACCGAAAGCATATAAACGGCCTCTCTCCGATCGATCGCGAGCGCTTAAAGACAAACCCACTTCGGATTCTAGACTCCAAAGAAGAAAAAACAAAAGAGATAAATGAGGGCGCTCCGGACGCGGTCAGTTTTCTTTGCGCGGATTGCAAAAAACATTTCAAAGAAGTGCTCGAATATTTAGAAGAGATGAAAATCAGCTACAACTTGAACAAAAATCTGGTACGCGGGCTCTCTTATTACACCCGCACCGTTTTTGAAATTTATGTCGAGGATGAAACCACTGAAAGGCCGACGCCGGTGCAAGTTGCCTCCGGCGGCCGCTATGATTA
The DNA here is from genome assembly GCA_001786015.1 of Candidatus Nomurabacteria bacterium RIFCSPLOWO2_01_FULL_46_18. Classification (GTDB taxonomy): domain Bacteria; phylum Patescibacteriota; class Minisyncoccia; order Phycocordibacterales; family UBA9973; genus UBA9973. Next base: position 11,379 of record MFVH01000005.1, read on the forward strand.
CCTGGCGCGACAGATCGGCGGCAAGCGTGACGTGCCCGCTGTCGGCATATCGCTCGGCGTGGACAGAATCATTGAAGCGAGCTGGTATAAAAAGCTCTCTCCGCGGATAATCAAAAAGCCGAAAGTTTATTTCATCCAGCTCGGTACCGAAGCCAAATTAAAAAGCTTGAACATCATCGAGGCCTTGCGCAAGGCGCACATCCCGACCGCGCAATCGATCTCCAAGGACAGCTTGGGCGCGCAGCTCGCCAGCGCGGAGAAATTGGCGATCCCCTACGCGCTTATTTTCGGCGTCAAAGAAGCGCTGGAGAATTCTGTCATTATCCGAAACATGCAGAGCCGTTCCCAGGAAACAGTGAAATTGGCGAAGCTTGTCGAGTACCTAAAAGAGCTCAAGTAAAAAACGTGAAAAAAATTCTCCAGGCAAAAGAAAAAATTTTGCGGCAAAAGTCGAAAGAGGTTCCCGCCGCGGAAATTGCCAAGCCGAAAATAAAAAAAATCATAAAAGAAATGTCACTGGCGCTCAAGAGCCAATCGGACGGCGTCGCCATCGCCGCGCCGCAGATAGGCTACTTGCTTAGGATCTTCGTGGTTTCTGGTAAAATTTTCTCGCCGGGTTTTGCCGATAAGCGAGGTCGAGAGACTTCGGAGGTTCAAAAGGACGCCAAGGGAGCCAAGGACGTTGTTTTCATCAATCCAAAAATTTCCAAGCTTTCCCGACAGAAGGAATGGGTGCCGGAAGGTTGCCTTTCCGTCCGCTGGCTTTATGGAAAAACCCATCGGGCAAAAAAGGCAACTGTCGCCGCTTATGACGAAAAGGGCGGGAAATTTACCCGCGGGGCGTCAGGACTTATGGCGCAAATCTTCCAGCATGAGACGGATCACCTGGAAGGCATTCTTTTTATCGACCATGCTAAAGATATCAAAGAAGAAAAACCTAATGAAAAAGTTTGATTTTGTATTTTGGGGAACACCGGAAGTCGCCAGCGAGACGCTGGAGATTTTAAAACAAAACGGATTTTTACCGTCGCTTATTGTCACTTCACCCGATAAGCCGAAGGGTCGAAAACTTGAAATCATTCCCCCGCCGGTGAAAATTTGGGCAGAGAAAAATAAAATTCCGTATATTCAGCCTGAAGAACTTCCCCCCTCCGCCTTCAGCACCTCCCCCTTACTAAGGGGGAGGTTAGGTGGGGGTCTCGACACCGACCTCTCAATCGTCGTCGCTTACGGAAAAATAATTCCAGAAAATATTTTAAATATGCCAAAAATCGGCTCGATAAATGTCCATTATTCCTTGCTTCCGAAATATCGAGGAGCGTCTCCGGTGGAATCTGCTATTTTAAACGGAGAAACAGAAACCGGCGTCACCATTCAGAAAATGGTCTACAAACTCGACGCCGGGCCGATACTTGTCCAGGAAAAAGTTGAAATTTATCCGGAAGAAAGGGTGAAGGAACTGCGGGCGCGGTTAACAAAATTAGGTGCAGATATGCTAGTAAAATTTTTGAACGATTCTCCCCCCGACAAGGGGGAACTAAAGGGGGTTGAACAAGATGAATCCCAAGCAACGTATTCTAAAAAAATCAAAAAAGAAGACGGACTAATCAACTTGGAAGCCGAACTTCCAAGTGAGCTTTACAGCAAATTCCGCGCCTATCATGTCTGGCCCCGAATTTATTTCATGAAAGACGGAAAGAGGATAATCATTACGGATGCCACCCTTGAAGATAACGAGTTTGTCATAAAGAAAATAATAACCGAGGGGAGCAAAGAAACAGATTATAAAGAATCAAAAAAGCCTGCCCCGTAGCAAGCTTTGTTTTGCTTCGGGGTTCCCCCCGAAGGCAGAAAAGAAATTATATGGAAAAAATAATTTAGCAATAGCGTGCGACCGCTGCTTATTGCTAAATTTTTAGTATTTTCCGGTGAAGGGATTGCGCTTGGAGAGGCCCTTCAGCATTTTTTTGATGCTCCTTGCCCCGCGATACAGGAGCGTCAGCCGGCGATCTTTGTTCTTGCTGATTTCTCGAAAAAGGCTTTCTTTTACCGCGTCGACGGCCGCGTATAAATCCTCCTCGTCGGCGCTTGAATAAAAATTTTCACCACCGAGATTAATCTTACAGTCTGCGTGAAAGATCACTCCCTTTTGATGGTGTTTAGTCGCTTTAGAAACTTCAAAATTAATATTCGTTTCTCCTCCCTCTTCTTCGATTTTTACCAAGAGCTTGCTTAAGTTGGTAACCTTTTTCGAGACGTAATCCTCAATTTCCGGCGTCAGTTCGATATTTTTCCCCAATAAATTTATCCGCATCCCATTATTATATCATGCTTATGGTCTATGGGTGTGTTTTTGTTTTAAGGCGGGTAGATACAATTTCTCGATGTATTCTTTCAAAACCCGAGTGGTGGAAAAATTATTCAACATCAAGTTCCTCGCTCGCTTCATTTTATCGGTCCAGGCTGGCCGGTCCCAGGAAGGCAATATTTTATCCCGCAGAATTGAAAGGATCTCATCGGCGCTTCGGGGATCCTTCATCACCCAGCCGATATCCTCCGGCGCGACTTCCGCCACCCATCCGTCGCCGGTGGTAAGAGCCAGCGCTCCGTTTAACGCCGCTTTCATCCCGCTTGTTCCGCAGGCTTCGAACCCAACCAGCGGGGTATTGAGCCATACGTCCGCCCCGGCGGTGAGCGTTTCCGCTACGGCCGTGCTGTAATTGGGGATAAAAACCGCGATTCCGGGGAGTTTTTCTTTGATTACTTTTTTAATTTTCGCAATGTAAGGATTTCCGTTTTCATCCTCTCTGGTCGGCCCGGAAAAGACGAGGTGAATCGGGACGGGAGAATTTTTCACGAGTTGAAGAAGCTCGGTGGCACGGTCGAGAATCAGTGTCGGCTGTTTGTATTCAACCAAGCGCCTCGCCCAGACGAGGATAAGATCGTTCTCCCCCCACTTCTCGCCGGATTTCTCTTCCACCAACGCGAGCAGGCGCTTTTTATTTTTCAGATGATCTGAAATCGGATCGGAATTTTTTCCGACTTTGTCCCAGCGGGGAACAAAAATGCCGTTGGTAATCGTCTCCAAATTTTCTTTCGGCCAGAGAGTTTTCGCGCGGGCCGCGTGAAGCCGAGAAACCGCGTTCGCGTGGGAAGTCAGGTTAAAAGCAAGCGTCGTCATTGAAAGAAGCCCAGGCAGATCTTTCCGCCCTCCCAGTTTTGAGATATCTCTCCCAACGAGACCCATCTCTTCCGCGTATTGAGCCAGAAAGAGGCTTACTTTTTCTTCCGCGAAAAGTTCCTGCCCCTCGGGAAGAATCGTGTGGTTCGTAAAAATGACGTGTTTCCGGGCAAGCTTCAGGGCTTCCAGGAAATTCGCGATTCGCTGATGTTCCATCTCGTGCCGGACAAGTTCGAGCGCGATGAAAGCGGAATGGCTCTCGTTTAAATGATAGACGGAAGCGTGGTGTCCCAAGGCGGCGAGCATCCGAAAACCCCCGATTCCTAGGATAATTTCCTGCTTCAAGCGAAGATCTCGATTATCGTCGTAGAGATTTTTAGTGATATCGCGATCAATCGGGTCATTTTCAGAAAGATCAGTGTCCAAAAGATACACGCTAGCCTCCCCCTCCCGCCACTCCCAGGCGCTAATGTAAATCATCCGGTTCTCTAGGGGGAGCGAAATCTGGAGCTCCTTTCCATCTTTATCTACAACCCTTCTTAATATTTTCTTCGGGTTGATTTTTTCCGCCGATAAAATGCTCTGGGCGTTTTTGTAGCAAAGACCGACCGCCAGGAGCGGAAACCCTCGAAGCGCCGCCTCCCGCACGTAGTCGCCGGCGAGAACTCCGAGCCCCCCGGCGTAAGTGGTCAGAGCGCTGTCCAGAGCGTATTCGGCGCAAAAATAAGCGACCGGAGCTTTCAGAAACACGCGGTATTCCTCGCTTTTTTTAAACTCATCAAACCAGAGGTTTGTATTTTTGTTCGTTTGCATATTTCTACGACCCTCTCTGTTCGGGTTGGCCGCCTCGGATTTTATAGTATTTTGCCTTGTATTTTTCTATCGCTTCTTCAACTTGATGATGCGGTATCTCAACCCGAAGGAGATCGATGGCGTTGATGGTGTCATAAATGTCTAATTTGTTTTTAAGTTTGTATTTCGCGTCTCTCCAAAGAATCGCCTTCTCGTACTCGCCACGCTCCGCCCCCTCTTTTTCGAGTTTTTCCATCATCTCGATAAAGGCATGGAAGACTCCGATCTCCGCGCCGCCCTTCCCAATCGTTCTGTCTTTGAAGGGAATACGCAAAATTTTATTTTGCTCTTGCATCATGGTTCTGATTTTTCCGGTGCGCTGCCAATTGAAGGCGGTACTGATTATTTTTTCGTAAAAGTCTCGGCCCTGATCTAGAATTTCTTTTTTTACCTCCGGAATAAACCGAAGAGTGTCCAAGAGGTTATAAGCGCCATACTCGATCATCTCCAGACTCCACCAAGGCTTAGCCGAAGCCCACCAAAAATGATCCGAGGCCAGAGCCACATCCATTTTCGCGCGCACTTGCTCAAAGCGGGAATGGTTTTTGTCCAGTCGGTAGACTTCTTCCAGCACCAACTGGGTGAACTCCCACTGCCAGCGGTGGATTATATTTTCCGGGTCTTTCCAGGAGAGAAACTGAACGCCCCGCTCAATGTCTTCTTTACTCGAAGCCCAGGTAGCTTCGGCTGGAACAATTTCTTTTTCCGTCTGATAATATTTTTCAAGATCGCCTACTGTCAGAAACTCAAATTCTTCAGTCTGGAAAATTTCGAAAAGCATTTTTTCCAGGCCCGGCCGATGATGCCCAAATGTTTCGGCGTCCATAGCGGTGACAATATAATTTTTGCCCCCGAGCTCTTCCTCCATCGCCTCGATCAGCGTTTCGCGCGAGCGCACCACCGCGCTCATGATTAAGTTCGAGAGCCGGCGGTCGCGGAAAAAAACTTGCAGCTTTGAATTTTTAATCTGGTAGATTTGGCTCGAATCTACTTGGCCGACATTCCCGCCACAGGAGATTTCGTCCAAAATTATCCACTTGAAGCCCAGTTTTTCAACCAGCGGGACAAGATTCGGATAGTACGCCATTTCCGGCGGAAAGAAACCTTCTGGGGCATAGCCGCCTAAAAATTTCTTCAACGTTTCGGTATTTAAATTGATCTGCCGAATGGCCTCCGCCTCGGAGATCAACGGCAAGAGCGCGTGGAATTTAGCTGAACCGGTTATCTCCACCCGGCCCTCAAGCACCAAATTTTTAATATCCTCCAAGATATCTCGGTAGCCATATTTGTGTAAAAGTTCAAACAAGGAGCCGTTGATATTCAGGGTCAAGCGGATGCGCGGATTTTTTTTAATGCCCTCGATGATCGGCCGGTAGCTTTGTGCCACGATCGCTTCCAAAATATCGGGCTGCTGATTGACCGGCTGATACAAATGAAGGAAGTTTGCCCAGCGCATCTTATTGATTGAACTGGTTAAGGGCACGGTGAAAGAGCTTTTCGTACTCTCGGGCGGATTTCTCCCAGGAAAAGTTCTCCCGCATGGCTCGCCTTTGTATTTCCCGCCAGACTTTCGGATATTTGTAAATTTCATAAGCCCGCATGAAAGTTCCCGAGAAGGCGAATTTGTCGTAATTATCGAAAACAAAGCCGGTTCCGGGATCGTTTTCGCTAGTGTGGTCTTTGACGCTGTCCGCCAGGCCTCCGATTTTTCTTACGATCGGCACCACCCCGTAACGCATCGCCTCCATTTGCGTCAGCCCACAGGGCTCAAATCGGGATGGGATGAGTATCGCATCGGCGCCAGCATAAATGGTGTGCGGCAAAATGTTATCGAAAGAAAGATGCGTGGCAACCTGCTTATATTTTTTATCCAGCTCATTGAAAAAAGAAATAAATTTGGAATCTCCGGTCCCGAGCGCCACCAGCTGAAAATTAAAATTATCGAGGAGGGGTTCAATTACATCGGCGATCAAGTCGATCCCCTTCTGGTCGGACATGCGGGAAATTACTCCTACGACAAAAGTATCTTTTTCCTCCGGCAGGTTGAATTTTTGCTGGAGAATTTTCTTGTTTTTTACTTTTTCTTCCAGCTCGTCGGCATTATATTTGTATTCCACATAGGGATTCGTCTCCGGATCATAAGTTTCATAATTAATGCCGTTTAAAATACCGAAAAGCCTGGAACGCCTTTCTTGCAGAAGATCTCCCAAGAGCTCTCCGTATTCGGGAGTGGTTATTTCCCGGGCGTAGGTCGGCGAGACAGTATTGATTACATCGGCATAGCGAATGCCCCGGCGCATGAAATTGGCCTTGGAGAGCCGGGGATCGGTAATGGCGGGGATCGCTGACTGTCCATCGTCATAATCGAGCTCGCTTACGTATCGATGGTCGAAGTTTCCTTGATAGGAAAGATTGTGGATGACGAAGACAGAGGCAATTTTTGAAATTATGCTATCGTTCTCGTATTCGGTTTTGATGAAGTTTGGGATAAGCCCTCCCTGCCAGTCGTTGGCGACGATAATGTCCGGCCTCCATTCGGGAAAATTTTTTACAAACTCAAGGCAGCCTCGACAGAGGAGCGCCCAGCGCGCCGGATCGTCGTCATAGCCGTAGACACTCCCCCTTTTTTCGTAATATTCCTCGTTTTCCAGAAAATAATTCACGGGGCCAGGTCCGTTTAAATATTT
>MFVH01000006.1:0-12650 GCA_001786015.1 Candidatus Nomurabacteria bacterium RIFCSPLOWO2_01_FULL_46_18
GTCTCAGTCCCATCGGTGGGGGTCACCCTCTCAGGTCCCCTAAGCGTCATTGCCTTGGTAGGCCGTTACCCTACCAACTAGCTGATACTCCGCAGGCCCTTTCCCGAGCGTCCCGGCAAGCCGGGACTTTAATCCTAAGATACTATCGGGTATTAGTCCGCCTTTCGACGAATTATTCCCGACTCGGGTTCAGGTTCCTACGTGTTACTACCTCGTCTGCCACTGATTTCGCACTTCGCGCGAGAGATTCAGGATTCTGGATTTAGGATTTAGGAATAATTCTTAAATCTTAAATCTTATCTCATAAATCCCTTGTGCGAAGCACAAGACCCGTTTGACTTGCATGACTCATCCACGCCGCCAGCGTTCATCCTGAGCTAGGATCAAACTCTGATATTAATCACGAACCTTACGAATCTAGATCGAATGATACGAATAAATTCGTGGCATTCGGTCATATTCGCGGAGATTCGCGTTGAACGGAACAAAAGAGAAAACAATAAATCATTTTTCTTCTGCACCTAGAGTTTGACCCGGCTCATACTGGAATCAATTTTGGAATAGAACAGTTTTTCGCACTGTTCTAAGTCTCTATTCAATTATCAATGAACTTTCAAACCAACCGTCTCAACTGGACGGTTTTAAGCGTTAGTTAAGACGTGGGGATCATTATACTTGTCCCTTTTTTCTTTGCAAGCGGAAGAAAGTAACCAACAAAGGCGAAGCGATAAAGATGGAAGAGTAGGTGCCGATGATCACGCCTATGGTAAGAAGGAGGGCGAAATGCTTGGTGGCGGTGGGACCGAAGATGTAGAGAGCAACGAGGGTGATGAAAATGGTAACGGAGGTGTTGATAGAGCGGGCGAAGGTCTGGGAAACTGACTTGCCCACTGTAGTTTCGAATTCTTCACCAGAATTTTTGTTAATAAGATTCTCACGAACACGGTCGAAGACGACAATGGTGTCGTGCACGGAGTAGCCGAGAATGGCGAGGAGGCCCGTTACGAAAAGTAGATCAATCTCATATCCGGCAATAAAGCCGAGATAAACGAATATGCCTGTGGGGATGATGACGTCGTGTGCCAGGGCAACAACTGTCGCCAGGCCATACTTCCAACTCGATACTGGTTTGGAAACCTTGCGGAAAGCGAAGGTGATGAAGAGCACAATCATCAGCACTACAACCGTTATGGCAAGGAGGGCCTTGCTTCTAAGCTCCGCTCCCGCAATGGGACCGATAGTGTTCTGTCTTACAATCTCGCCGCCCAAATCAACTTTGAGTGGTTCCTTGGTGCGGATAACGTAGTTATGTTCACCGGAAGCTCTTACGGAAGCGCCCGATTGATCAATCTTTGATTCAATCGTTTCTTTCGCCGGCCTGTCCGCATACGACACTTCCGTGATAGTACCGCCCTTGAAATCGATTGAGAGGTTGAATCCATACACAAACATCGCGAATAAGGAGGCTGTAAGCAACGCTACGGAAATTGAATACCATATTTTTTTGTATTTAATTACGTACATAAAAATTAATTTTCAATTTTCAATTTAGAATTTTCAAAGTGAATACCATTGCTGAAGAGAAACCTCTTTAAGCGACTCTCTTTCTCTGGAGCAATAGCAAATAGAAAGGTTCTCGAGAGCGTAAGTGCCGTAAACATCGAGACCAGAACGCCAATGCCAAGAGTCAAGGCGAATCCCTTGACCGCCGAAGTACCGAGCCAGAAGAGGACAATAGCTGTAATGATCGAGGAGATATTCGAGTCGCGGATAGAGAGCCAGGCGCGGTGGAATCCTTCGTGGAGCGCATCGTGAATTGATTTGCCTTTCTTGAGCTCCTCCTTAGAGCGCTCGAAGATCAAAACGTTGGCATCGACAGCCATGCCGATCGAGAGTATGAAGCCTGCCACACCAGCGGCTGTGAGCGTTACCGGCACGAGCTTGAAGATGGTGAGAGAGAGAATGATGTACGAGACTAGAGCGACAATAGAGACCAGACCGGGCAGACGGTACCAAAGCACGAGGAAAAGCGAGAGCGCCACGAAGCCGATGAGGCCGGCCCGAACTCCGGCGTCAAGCGCCTGCTCGCCGAGTGTCGCGCCGATAGACTGCGAAGTCGAGAGCTCGATCGGCACCGGAAGCGCACCGTAGTTTAGATTCCTCACAAGCTCCTTGGCTTCCTCTGGTGTAAAGGCGCCGGTAATTTGCGCTTTGCCGTCGCGGATCTCATCTTGGATAACGGGAACCGAGAGAGCAACACCATCAAGAATAATAGCGAGTACCTCCCCTTTGTGTTCGCGAGTAAGAGTGGCGAAGATTTCCCTGCCCTCACTATTGAACTCAAGCCCTACCATCGCCTCCCCGGTAGTGGGGTTGAATTCGACTCTAGCGCGCTCAAGGTATCGACCGGTAAGCTCGGTGGGGGCAAAAAGGGCGTCAACGGAAGTTTGAGGATTCTCCGCGGCGATTTGCTCAAAGCCGGGTCTTGCCAGACGGAATTCGAGGATCGGCGTCTCGCCTATAAGCGCAATAGCGCGATCCAAGTCCTTGACTCCCGGCAACTCGACGATGAGGCGGTCTTCCGAATTCCCGGAAACAAGCCCCGCGCGCTCTGTCTGGACCAAGGGTTCCGAGACGCCGAAAATATTTACCCTCCTTTCAATAACTTCTTTAAGCGTCTCCATAGCGCCGTTTGCGTCCTCGACACCCGAAGTGTCAGCACGATAGACAAGCTCGGTGCCGCCGACCAAATCGAGTCCATAACGAAATGGACGGTTCGCGGACATTTCGTTAAAGAAGAAATACCAACCAATCAAAGCAAAAAACGTCAGGAGAATAATTGAAATGATGCCGTGCTTCCTCATATTTAGTAATTATTTGCCTGCAATGGACACAAGCGTCTTAAGTGTACGCAAGGCTATTTTAATATCAAGCAGGAAAGAGCGATTCTTGATGTAGAAGAGATCGTAAGAGAGCTTGTTCTTGGTCTCTTCAGTATCGAGGCCGTGATGCGGATGGCGCTCGTGGTAAATCTGCGCCCAGCCGGAGAGTCCCGGCCTTACGAGATGGCGCACATTGTAATATGGAATTTTCTCGGCATAACTTTTGGCCAGAGCCGGTAATTCTGGCCGCGGACCGATGAGGGAGAGATCGCCCTTCAAAACATTCCAGAGTTGGGGCAATTCGTCTACGCGGCTGCTTCTCAAAAATTTGCCGATCTTGGTGACGGAAAGTCTGCTTACTCCCGCTTCTCCATAGCGACCGGAATCATCGGCGGTCATGGTCCGGAATTTGATAATCTTTATAAGTTTGTTACCCTCGCCTACTCTCTCCTGGACAATGAAGAGCGGCCCTCCGTCATCGAATCTGATGATTAGCCAGACAAGTGGGTAGAAGACGAGCGAGAGGGCAGTAAGCGGCAGAGAGATAGCGATGTCCATAAGACGCTTGAGCGCGTCGTAAGTGCCTCGCGGCAGAGTCGAGATATTTTCGAGAAACCAGTTGTAGCGCAGAAGCGAGAGCGGTACACGGTTGAAGATGCTTTCGTAAATCTTGTGCATGTCAATGAAGTTGATGTTTGAGAAAATGAGGTTGTAGAGATGTGGTAGAACCGGTTCGACGTTCTCATGGGCCAGATCAATGGCAATGACAGAAACATTTTCGGAATAAACTTCCTTGACGATTTCATTCCAGAAGCCGTTCTCGTCCGAACGCTTGAGATCAATCGAGGAGACGAAGCGCAGATTGTAAATCGGATTGCCGTTGACTTCGCTTACGAGCTCCTTCATCTCTTCGCCCGAACCGATGAGGATAGCGTTGTTCATCGAACCACGCCCAACAACGAAGTAGCCATGCATCCGCCAAAAGAGAATAAGTATCAAGGAGATAAATAGGTAAATGAATAGAATCGTTTTCGGCGTGATGCCGAAAAAAGGAACAAGGTAGAAGAAGGCCACCGCCAACCCCGAATTGGTAAGCTGGGTCCGGGCCAAAATGCTCGGCAGACGATTTTTGAGAATCGAGGTCTGCTTCTCGTAGAGGCCCGCTATATAGAAGACAAGAATCCAGGCAGCGAAAAGAACGCTGAAAGGCATCAAATGGGTATAAAAAAGCTCTTCGGAGGGAATCTGCCTATTCCTAACCAGGAGAGTAAACCAGAGCGAGACGACGAAGAATAAGAGATCGCCCAAAACGAGCACCAAGGGCTCTTTCCGATTAAGAATGGCCATAAATCGGCATTATACAACAATATCAACATAAATAAAAGACTTGAATCAAATTTGTTCAACATACCAAAAGATTCCAACTATCTACGATATAATATTACGATAGCAAGAATAAATCGTATGGGAATATTAGAGAGTAAAAATAAGAAAAGGGTGAGAAAAACTAAAATCCAAAAATTAATTTTGGAATCGGTCCTTACAGTCGGAGTGTTAAGTGCCGCCCTGCTTGCGCCTAACGTAATAGGCGCTATGTACAAGCTGGGCATTATGCCCAAAAAACGTCAGGGGGAATATGTTTCTTCTTCGGCCGCAAAAATGGTCAGAAAGGGCTTAATGAGATTTAACGGAAAATTTTACGAACCAACTTACAAAGGACAGGAGCTTTTGAAATTATGGAACCTCGACAATTATCTAATTAGGAAACCGGGAAGATGGGATAAAAAATGGAGAATCATTATTTATGACATTTCCGAAAAGAAAAGGAGGGAACGAATGCAAATATTCTCGATTTTCACTCAGGCAGGGTTCTATCATCTGCAGAATAGTGTTTGGGTTTATCCTTACGATTGCGAAGATATTATTTCACTGTTAAAAACTGACTTCGGAGTCGGGAAAAATGTTTTGTACATAATCGCCGATGAAATAGAAAACGATAAATACCTTCGCGCGTTTTTCGAACTGTAATTTTCCTTATACGATTTAACATTGCGATAGCAAGATAAAATCGTAATAATGTTTTTATAGAATAATCAATATTTATAAATTTGTAAAAAGAAAGAGCCCGCGGCGATGCGGGCCCTTCGAGCGGGTAGATCTTCGCGGATTACGGTTTTTTGGCCTTTTTCTTCTTCGCGGATTTTTTCGGGGAACTCCTGCCGCAACGTCCCTTGCGAAAACCTTTTTTTATGAGCCATTCATCCAGAGTCATCACGCCCTCTAGAACAGGGTCGCGCTGGATAAACTCCCCTTCGACAACAAAGAATCGACTTGGCATAAAATCCCCGGGCAAAAAGTTGGCTCCCTTTTCCTTCCTAATTATATATGCTAAAATACTAATTGTCAACGAAACGCTGCTTCAGATTCGCTCAGTCGTTATGTAAGCGAGCTTCCGCGACGACATTCGCTGCCTGAAGTCAATAAAAATGAAAATCATATACGGAATAACAAAATCAAATTTCGGTGGGGCGCAACGCTATGTTTTCGATTTGGCTACTGAGGCAAAAAAATTCGGGCATGATGTGGCGGTTATATGCGGTAGCAATGGCGCCTTGGTTGAAAAGTTGAAGGCGCAAAATGTGAGGGTAATTTCTTTGCCGTATATGCAGCGCGATATTTCGATTCTTGATGAAATGAAATCTTTCTTTTTTATTTTAAAAATTCTGCGAGAAGAAAAACCAGAGGTCTTCCATACGAACAGCTCGAAGATGGGCGGGCTCGGCAACTTGGCGGCGCGGCTTGCGGGCATAAAGAAAATAATTTTTACTGGGCACGGTTGGGAGTTCAATGCTCCGCGGCCGTGGTGGCAAAAAATTGCCATTATGAAACTCATCTGGCTCACTATAGCCCTATCTCATAAAACTATTTGCGTCTCCGAGAAAACAAAAAACGATTTAAGACACTTCCCTTTCATTCAAAACAAGCTAGGAGTTATACATAACGGCATCGGGAATTTCGACCTGCTTGAAAGGTCTGCCGCCCGGAGAGTGCTCGGCGTGCATGCCGAGGATACGCTTGTGGTCGGCACGCTCTCGGAACTTCACCCAGTCAAGGGTCTAGACATCTTGCTTGCCGCTTGGGAGAGATTCACCAAGAAAAACGACGGCCTACTTGTAATGATGGGTGACGGAGAGCTGCGCGAAAATCTTGAAGATTATGCGGCAGACCTCGGCATCTCGGAGAAAGTGAAGTTCACCGGCTATCTCGATAATGCAAGACAATATCTCTCCGGTCTCGACATATTCTGCCTGCCATCCCGCTCGGAAGCGCTGCCTTATACGCTACTTGAAGCCGGTTTTGCTTCGCAACCCGTCATCGCAACAAACGTCGGCGGCATTCCCGAAACAATCGAGAACGGCTTGAGCGGCGCTCTCGTCCCGCCGGAAGATTCCGAAACCCTTTTCTCTACTCTCCTCCTGTTTTCCCAAGACGAAACCTTGCGTAACCGCTTGGGCACAGCACTCAAAGAAACTGTCTCGGGAAAATTCTCTCTCTCAAAAATGGTCGAGAAAACTTTGACTTTGTATTAATGGCTCTGTTGAGCCGTATTTTAGAAGCGCGGGCCGGCGGAACGTCCTTTCATGCTGGAGAGGACACCGAGAGCAAACCATTCAGTGAGTAAATGTGAGCCGCCATAACTCATGAATGGGAAAGTAATGCCTGTTACTGGTACGAGTCCCACGTTCATGCCGGCGTTTACCGCTATATGGATCGAGAACATGATGGCCAAACCAAGGCCGAAGAGAGATTCGAAGTTGGTTGGAGCATATCGCGCGCTGTTTATGATACGGAACAAGAGCAACAGCGCGAAGACGAGAAGAAGCGTCGTACCGACGAATCCCCACTCTTCTGCGAAAGCGGCGAAGATAAAATCTGTTTCGTATTCGGGCAGATACTGAAGTTTGCTCTGGCTGCCTTGCCCTATACCCTTGCCGAACATCTGCCCCGAACCCACTGCCACCATCGATTGATACGCGTTGTAGCCGGCGCCGCGCACGTCTGCCATCGGATTGACGAAAGAGATGATGCGCGCTTTCTGATACGGCTCGAAGACGAAGAGCCACAACCCGGCCGATATGAGCACGCCAAGAATTGCCACGAATGCCAGGTGTTTCTTCGACATGCCGGAGACGAGCACGAGCGAGAGCCAGATGCCGAAGATAACCATCGCTCCGCCGAAGTCAGGCTGGAGGAAGACGAGCAGGAATATAATGAGCGCATAAACACTTGAGACGATAATGTGGCGAATCGCTTTAATCTCGATGTGCCGGCGGGAAAAATATTTCGCCAAGATGAGAATTGTCACGAGTTTCGCGAGATCCGAGGGCTGAAACGCGAGCGAACCGAATTGAAACCAACTCACTACTCCTCTGGTAGTGCTGCCGGCGGCAAGCAGGACGACAAGCACGAGCGAAATGCCAAGAAAAATAGGCACGATGATGCTGGTGCGCCGCAAGAAATGCCAATCGACTGTCGTTGCCAAAATGTAAACTATGAGAGAGACAAGTATCCAAAGCGACTGGCGGAAGAAGAAATAATTCTCGCCTGAGAAAGAGTTCATCGTCACGAGACCCGCAAGCGAGATAACTAGAGCCGGAACAAAGAGATGCCAATCGATTTTTACCCTGTCGAGAAACTTATTCATTTATCTTATATAGCTTCTGTCCGGCAAAACGCGGATGAGAATTTCGATGCCGACAGGCTCCTGTTCGAAGGATCTTGGCCAGGTGAAAATAACTTTATTCCTCTCTCCGGGCCGGAGTTCATCTACAAAAGTCCTGGAAGCGGCAAAAATATTGCCGCTGGTGTCGGAAACCAGCACCGTAAGATCAATATTGGAGACTGACCCGAGAGTTGGATTCTCTACGGTGGCCTCAAGCCGCGGACTAGTCTCGAGCCGGGAGAAAACTGGTTCTACTACCCGAAGCTCGGGGGAAGACAGAGAATTTTGATTCCAGACAATAGTCGGCTCCTTCCACCCCAGAGTGGCACGGACGGGCACGACTCCCGCCTCAAGAACAAATGGACCATCGAAAACTACGGAAGTGTCTCCTCTTGGCACATATACTTCTCCTTCGAATACCTTTACCGGCACAGCGCTTGAAGCGTCGTAAACCTTGATGATATAGCCTGCGCGCGGGATCTCGGCGGTGCTGTTGGAGTTCTCGACCAGAGCGACAACTTGGTAAGTGCTAGTAGCTAAAGTAAGCACGCGCGGATCGCCTTTCAGAATTAAAGGCAGGGAATCGCTTGTGCAGAGAAGTTGACAAGAGCCGCCGCAATCAACTCCAGCTTCGTCGCCATTCTGTCTTACGTCGAAGCATGTTGGCGCGCGATAGAAGAGGAGGAACATTGGCACGCCGATAAGCACCACGACGATAAAAATAAGTATGGAGAGGATAATGCGCTTGCGCCTGCGTGACCAGGAATTCATGAATCTATTATACAGAAATTAAATATTTTGGTCTGGCGGCTACCTAATTTCGCCTTGCGACTATCATCGCCTCAATGTGGCTTAACTGCCGTGTTCGGAAAGAGCTGAAGCGAAGCTTCAGGTGCGCAGGCCTGAAGAGGCCGAGCGGGGGTCGCGCAAAAATCCAGCAGGATTTTATGCGTGACCTGGTGTGCTCTAAATTGCATACAAAAAATCCCGTTAGAAATAATATTTAAACGCTATGTTCTGGCGCCTAGCTACTTTCGCCTTGCGACTATCATCGCCTCAACGTGGCTTAACTGCCGTGTTCGGAATGAGAACGGGTGTGACCCACGCGACGAAGCACCAGAACATAATGCTCAAACTTTCTAACGGGATTTTTTGTATTCTGATGCGACGAAGCACCAGAACTTAGAATTCAATTCATTGTAGTTTACCCCGAGCAAAGTCGAGAGGGGGTTGATTTCATTTAGCAGGACAGATATACACGAATCTTACGAATTTGACCGAATAGTACGAATAAATTCGTGACATTCGATGTCATTCGCGGAGATTCGCTTTTGCTTTGTAAGTTTCCTAATAAGATTCGGGCAATTAGTACGCCTCGGCTCAAACGATTGCTCGTCTTACACCTGGCGCCTATCAACGTGGTCATCTCCCACGGCCCTTAACAGTTCCTAATCTTGGGGTTGGCTTCATTCTTAGATGCTTTCAGAATTTATCCTTTCCCGACTTAGCTACCCTGCGGTCCTCTTGGCAGAAGAGCAGGTACACCAGCGGTCGGTTCACTCCGGTCCTCTCGTACTAGGAGCAAATCCCCTCTGGAACCAAACGCCTGCAGTAGATAGGAGTCCAACCTGTCTCACGCTTCTTTTCACACATTACTGTATGGAATGGACTATAACTTTATCTTTCTCTTGCGAGTGAAGATATCTGATGTTTAGTCTCTACGGGTGTAGCTTGACCAAGTACTTTACTGTATGTAAAGTACTTAATCGGAGGTAAACGTGACTCAGAGATATATGAACTCGAACCTTCTTCTATCGCTCATCTATCTCGTCGCAATCGTCGGTACGAGTTACTACTGGTGTTTCCATCGGTAGAGATCGTGCCTCTCAGGCGCCTTTGGGCGCCTGTTTTATTTCCTTTTCTACTTCCCTCGGTATTGTCCCTCACATTCGTTCGGGATTTTACCGATATTAATCAGATTGATCCATGCATATTTCTATACATGACCGCCGTGATTGGTTGAACTCAATTTCCTCTCTGTCCTAGGGATTCAGACTGTGCAATGCACGATTTCTCATACACTCCACGGTCTGAACCCAGCTCGCGTAACTTTTTAAATGGCGAACAGCCATACCCTTGGAAGCTTCTTCACCTCCAGGATAAGTTGAGCCGACATCGCTGTCATGTTTGTCTTCCGTTACCGGAAGGATCGGACTATATCTTCATCCCGCATTTGCGGGAGATTGGCGTGTAGTCTCTACGGGTTCTAAACTCAAATTTTGTATTGCAATGATGGTACGATACTTTGTCGAACTAAGTTGATAAAGGTCGGAACACTGGACATAATCATCCTTATTCTCCAGTATTCTTTATCTTTATTTAGTTTTGATTCGACACCGAACTCTCTTAAATACCCCATCAGTTTATGTTGATCTTCTACGCTGAATTGTTGAGTATTTAAGTAGTAGCTTGATGTGCCACACTTACTTCCATCATCCATGTACCATACTGCAAGAGAAACTGGATTTAATTTGAAATCAGGAATTATTTTCTTTCCGTTCTTGTAAAACAGATTGAATAATTCAGTGATTTCAGGATGTTGCCTTGTAAAGAATCTATAGGCAATCCTGTTCCCATTCCCCTTGCGTACTTTCGGAGGAGAAATGACAATATCTTTTAGAATTTTATATTTCCAATCAACATATTCTTTCATCGAATAAGCATGATTGACTTCAAGAAATGCATTTCTTCTCCCTCTCACGATCCGAACATAACCGTCCCCTAGAAGAGACCCTATTATGACTGATCGCTGTATTTGAGTTAGTCTTCCCACGGTATTGTCCATATTATTTTACCATTTTTGGTAGGCTTCTATGGAGTTCACCGTAATAGCCAATTTGTTTTTGTAGAGGATTGCTCCTCTAGGCACCCCGATGTATGTCTGTAACATAAGTTAAGGTGCCGAACTGCGCCGTCGCTATGGACGCTTAGGCGCAACCAGCCTGTTATCCCCAGGGTAGCTTTTATCCGATAATCTCCGGCCGCCTCTAACACGGACCGTCGGTTCACTTAGCTCTGCTTTCGCACCTGCTTGGCATGTACGCCTCGCAGTCAAGCCGGCTTGTGCCTATACACTATCGGCACGGTTTCCATTCGCGCCTAGCCGACCTTAATAGACTCCTCCGTTACATTTTAGGCATTTGTGTTACTTCGTAAAATTTTCAATTTTCAATTTAGAATTTTCAGTCAATTTTCAATGACTTAATTTTCAAAATGAAACCAAAAACTACGAGGACAAAACATTTCTGTTTATCTCTTTGTGTCTCCATAAAGATCGGACTATATCTTCATCCGCTTTCGCGGAGGTTAGCATGTAGTCTCTACGGGTGCTTGCAAGCTTTGTAGAGAAGGCAACGACAGTAGTTCCTAAGACTTTCGCCTTCTCCCCCGCGGTGCGGGTTCTTCACGAGTTTCCTCGTGAGCCATACTTCCTGTCGTTGCCAGGTTTGAGAAAACGATTCATCGTTTTCTCTACAAAACTCACAAACTTCCCTCGGTATAGCCCTATTTTAACATAGGATTTTACCGATATTAGCTAACTTTTCTCATATCGCTTGCGCAATATGGTCCCCCTTATTTATTTTTTTCGGTGTGAACCACCTAGGAGGCGCCACGGATCGAGGAAACGAAATTAATCGCGTCCTCGAGGATAGC
Source organism: Candidatus Nomurabacteria bacterium RIFCSPLOWO2_01_FULL_46_18 (assembly GCA_001786015.1). Lineage (GTDB taxonomy): Bacteria > Patescibacteriota > Minisyncoccia > Phycocordibacterales > UBA9973 > UBA9973. Next base: position 11,320 of record MFVH01000006.1, read on the forward strand.
GCCCCACTAAAACTGCCCGCCAGATACTGTTTCTCGCCGTTTTTTCCGTCGAGGTTAGAAAGTACAAGCTAGAAGATTGGTATTTCACTGGCGACTCCATCTCGCCCGAAAGCGAAACTTCAAAGTCTCCCAACTATGCTACGCATCTTACCCGTACCCTCAATATCAAGTTGCAGTAAAGCTCCTGGGGTCTTTTCGTCTAACTGCAGGAAACCGGCATCTTCACCGGTACTGTATTTTCACCGAGCAAGTCCCCGAGACAGTTCTCCAGTCATTACACCATTCGTGCGCGTCCAAACTTACTGGACAAGGAATTTCGCTGCGTTATTCCTTAAAACGGTACCATGTCTTCTTGAATCGAAGCTGAAAAGAGGGCGCGAGATTTTTCTTCTCGCGCAAGAGCAGAGTGTGAGACTCGCTTTCGCGTTGAAATCGGTTTTATCCAATTTCAAACTTCAGGGGCTGCCTGAATAGGGATTGCGTGACTTAGCCAAGTGGCGAACCACTTTCTCACACTTCATCAGAGCTCCTTCCTGCTAAGTCACAGGCGCAGGAGTGTTCTTCTTGAGGGATCATCCCTCTTTTCAACTTCAATTCAAGTATGGCGTATGGTATCTGAGGATTTTAAGAATCTTGATTGCTTTTTTCTGTTCATGCCTTCTACAAGCTTAGCGATTTTCTTTCTTCCTTTTTCTTGAAGATGTTCTCTCTTAGACATCATTTCCACGATTTTTGAGAAAATCTCGAAATCGTTTCTTTTGTATGTTTTGAGAGAATTATTCTTAAAGAACGGGAGAATGACCTTATTCAGATCATCGAGAGAACGTATACAGTATCTGTACAGAGATTCTCTATGATTATCGCTCCTCTTGTTTACGAACAGATTTCCACACCCAAAATAGTTTTTAATTATTTCGAGCGCGGGCAAACTTTTGGCTCCCTGGGTAATCACGAATTCTGGGAATATCTGCCAACCGGCCTTTGTAGTTTTATTTTTGATAAAACTGACCGAGAAACATCCTTCCCCATCCGTGAATCCAAGAATCCATTGTTCGATTCTTAATCTTTCCTGCTGATTTTCTGCACTCATCACTTTGTTACTATGGGTAGATTATACCTTAGTAGCGTGAGCCCTGCAGCACTATTGTGCACAGATTTTTCAGCATATTGCCATGTGTTTTAGGACCACTCTTACATCACTGTAAGAAGAGGTAGCTTTCGTGTAATTTACATTCAACTGTTTATTGCGTATCCAAACAGTCCCAGTCCTTCTGAAACCTTCTTGCGAAAGTTCCAGAACCTTAGGACCGTTATAGTTACGGCCGACATTC
>MFVH01000006.1:12802-13266 GCA_001786015.1 Candidatus Nomurabacteria bacterium RIFCSPLOWO2_01_FULL_46_18
TCTTCTCGACGAGAACACCTGTTTCGGTTTGCGGTACGGTTGCTATGCAATTAAGTTTAGAGATTTTTCTTGGAAGATTGCTTTGCGTCATCCCCCGACCGAGGTCGGGGTTTCTTCTCCATTTGGGATCGGCATTGAAGCCAGTGTGCGGATTTTCCTACACAACTCCCTTAAGGCAAAGACGTCAAATCCTTAATGCGCGACGCATACTGATCTCCGTCCTCCCATCACTTGCATAGTCAGTCACGGAATATTAACCGTGTGTCCATCGGATGCGGCTCTCGCCATTTCCTTAGGCCCGACTAACCCCTCTCCGACAATCGTTGAGAGGGAAACCTTGTTCTTTCGGCGTGCGGGTTTCTCACCCGCATTGTGGTTACTTGTGCCAACATTCTTACTTCGCAACGCTCCAGCGCGGGTCACCCCTTCGCCTTCATTGCAGATGCGAATACTCTCCTACCGCC
>MFVH01000007.1:0-13700 GCA_001786015.1 Candidatus Nomurabacteria bacterium RIFCSPLOWO2_01_FULL_46_18
TTCCGCCAATTTTTTTTCTAAAATTTTATGAATTTTTTCCGTGCCGGCAATGAAGCGAACCGAAGAGAGGCCGAATCCGTATTTTTTTAGCCCCTTCTCCGCGGCTTCTACGATTTCCGGGCGATTCGAAAGACCTAGGTAATTGTTTGAAGCGAACATTAAGAACCGTTTCCTGTCAATCTCCACTTCCGGTCCCTGCGCGCCCTCGATCTCCCGCTCAAACTTAAATTTCCCTCCGGCTTTCAGGTTCTCGAGCTCTTTCTCTATCGCGCTCTCCAGTTTTTTTGTGTACATATTCGAATATGTATTTAAATACTTATCTTTAACTTTTCTCTCAAGTTTTTTAACATCATTTCGGTCATTTTCGGAAGGTCATATTCATGTTTCCATCCCCAATCCCTCCTTGCCTCCAAGTCGTCAATACTCTCCGGCCAAGAATCAGCTATCGCTTGACGATGATCTGAAGCGTAATCGATTTTGAAATCCGGTATGTGTTTTTTTATTTCGGCTGCGATTTCTACTGGGGAAAAACTGATCGCAGAGAAGTTATAGCTCATTCTGTTTTTTATTTTTTCTCCCGGCGCTTCCATCAACTGGAGTGTTCCCGCCATGGCGTCATCCATGTACATCATAGGGAGGTAAGTGTCTGCCGAGAGAGGGCTGGTATATTTCTTTTCTTTCAATGCTCCGTAAAATATCTCCACGGCATACTCCGTTGTTCCTGGCCCTGGCTCGCTTTTCCAGCTGATGAGTCCAGGGTAGCGCAGACTGCGCACATCTACCCCCCAGCGGCGATTGTAGTATTGGCAGAGGAGTTCGCCCGCATATTTCGTGATGCCATAGATAGTAGTTGGCTCGATCACGGTTTTCTGCGGCGTGCCTTTGCGGGGAGTAGTCGGGCCAAAAGCGGCGATCGAACTCGGCCAGAAGACTTTGAGCTTTTTTTCGACCGCAAGGTCGAGCACCTGCCGCAGCGATCCCATGTTTAGGTCCCAGCAGAGTTTAGGGTTTTTTTCTCCGCCGGCGGAGATTAGGCCGGCAAGCATGTATATAGTCGATACCTCTTCTTTCTCAACCAGTGTTTTTGTCCCCGCGACATCGAGAGCGTCGAGTGTATGGAAGGGGCCGGTGCCCTTGAATACCTCGCTCTCCTCTCTGATGTCGCTTGCGATTATATTCTCTGCGCCGTATTTTTTTCTGAGTGCCGGCACAAGTTCGCCACCCACCATGCCGCTTGCCCCCATTACTAAAATTCTTTCTTTCATATTATTTGAACGACAATTTTTCTTTTTTTACTCCCGCTTTTTCTCTCTCTCCTTTAGTTTTTTCAAAAAGTTCATCGAAAAGTTCTTCATCTTTTTCCGTAAATTCAAGTCCTCTGCGCGCCATCATCGCTTTTTGGATTTTCTTTGCCAACTTCAAGGGCAATTCGTACATATTGCCCGGAGAAACATGGCTTACGAAGGCAGGTACATCTTCGGTCACGGTGCCGTAGAGGTGGGAAGAGGTCCCGATAACTTTTCCGCAAAAAATGGAAGTGTTGATGGCGGTTTTCGAGTAGTCGCCGATGATAACGCCGAGCTTTATTTCTCCTGTATCAATGCCCTTCATTTTTATTGCGCTATAAGTATTTTTTAAATCAGAAATACTTGTCCCGGCCCCCAAATTCACCCAGTTTCCGATATAGCTGTGGCCGACATATCCGTAATGCTGTTTGTTGGTATAATCACCGATGATCGAATGTTCTATTTCTCCCCCTAGTCTACAGCTTCTCCCCACAAGAAGAGGCCCACGCAGGACCGCGCCGGCCCGAATGATGCAATCTTCGCCTATCACTATCGGGCCGTTCTCCGTATCAAAAAAAATATTGGATTCTGTTTTTACACCTCGCCCGAGAGAAACTCCTTCATATTTCACAAGTTCACTTGCGAGACTCGCTATTTTTTTCAGTTTATCTTTGTAGTCCATCCAAGTTATTCGACGGTTACTGATTTTGCCAAATTGCGGGGTTTATCCACATCGCGCCCGTTTAATTCCGCGATGTGGTAAGCCAGGAGCTGGAGCGGGATGGAAGCCACAAGCGACATGAGAGGTTCGGGGGTCTCGGGAATTTCGATGACATGATCGGCGATTTTTTTGGCTTTGGCGTCTCCTTTGGTAATTATAGCAATAATTTTTCCCTTCCGGGCTTTCACTTCCATCATGTTGTTTATCACCTTCTCGTATGAAGCTCCTTTGTTAGCAATGAAAACTACCGGCATGTTCTCGTCGACGAGCGCGATCGGCCCGTGTTTCATCTCGGAAGCCGGATATCCATCGGCGTGAATGTAGGCGATCTCTTTGAGTTTCAGAGCGCCCTCGAGAGCGATCGGAAAGCCGTAACCGCGACCGAGATAAATGAAATTTTTTGCATTTTTAAATTTTTTCGCGATATTTCTTATTGCCTCATTTTTCAAAAGCATTTTTTCAACTTTCCCCGGAATATTTTCAAGCTCAGCAATTATTTTTTGCGCTTCGGTTTTTCTCATTGTTTTTTTCTTGAGCGCCAAGAGGAAGCACATCATCAGAAGGACGGTGATCTGGGCGGTGAAAGCTTTGGTGGAAGCTACCCCTATCTCGGGGCCCGCGTGAGTATAGACTCCGGCATCGGTCGCCCGGGGAATAGAGGAGCCGACCACATTGCAGATGCCGAAAACGGTGGTGCCGTGCTCCTTCGCCAAATGAAGCGCGTTTAAAGTGTCGGCTGTTTCTCCCGACTGGGAAATCACAATCACCAAGTCATCTTTGTAAATTACCGGATTCCGGTATTTGAATTCGGAAGCGTACTCCACCACGGTTGGTACGCGAGCTAGTTCTTCAAAAAAATATTTCGCTTCGAGTCCGGCATGCCAACTTGTCCCGCAGGCGAGAATTAGAATTCTTTTTGCGTTAAAAAGTTTGTCTTGTAGTTTTTCAATGCCGCCCAACTTCACCATACCGGTCTTTCCGTTTATTCTCCCACGCATGCTGTCTTTGATCGATCGCGGCTGCTCGAAAATTTCTTTGAGCATGAAATGCGGGAAGCCGCCCTTCTCTAGTTCCTCGATTTTCATCTCCAGTTTTTGGATGTAGGGATTGATGATTTTATTTTTTATTGTCTTTACCGTGAGTTTATTATTTTTAATTACCGCCATCTCATCGTCCCCTAGGTATGTAACTTTGTTTGTATATTCAACTAATGGTGTCGCATCGGAGGCGATGAAGAATTCATCTTTTCCGATTCCGATGACCACCGGACTTCCTTTTTTGGCAACAACCAACGTATCCGGCTCGTCTTTTGATAAAACCACTATGGCGTAAGCGCCGACCACTTCCCGGAGAGCGAGGCGCACGGCTTCGTTGATCGCCACTTTCGCGTTTTTCTTTACATCTTCAATTAAATTTACGAGAACTTCGGTATCGGTGGCGCTTTTAAATTTGTATCCCTTCTCCGTTAAGATTTTTTTGAGCGATAAATAGTTTTCGATAATTCCGTTGTGGATGATGGCAATATCGCCGGAGTTTGAGAGATGCGGATGCGCGTTTGCATCCGTTGGTTCGCCGTGCGTTGCCCATCGAGTATGCGCCATGCCTAAATGAAAGCTGTTAGCTGTTAGCTTTTTAGCTTTTAGAAGTTTCTCGAGATCCGCCACTCGCCCCTTCTTTTTGTAGACAAGAATTCTTGCCCCGCCTTGCTTGCCCCGCCCCGTGACTTCTGGGCGGGGTGAAGGCGGGGTTGCCTGCATGAGCGCAATACCCGCTGAATCATAGCCGCGGTATTCCAACCGCTCGAGCCCTTTCAACAGGATAGGCTCTGCTTCTCGCTTGCCAATGTATCCCACAATCCCGCACATAGGCCTAAAATATAGCAAACTATGGCAGAGAAGCCAATTCAAGGTCTGGTTTAAAAGGATTGCCCAACGGTTAATAGTATGCTAAAGTGGGCGGACTAGTATGGCAGATTTGAGCAAAATTAAATTCACTCCGGTGGATGTGGAAGCGCGGAAGAAAATGGATTTCCGAGCCGGGGATACCGTGCGGGTTTGGTCTAAGATCGCGGAAGAGAAAGTATCCACCAAGGCCAATAAAAAAACTGAAAAAACCATGAAATTTCGCCTGCAGGCATTTGAAGGAATCGTGCTAGCGCGGAAACATGGCCAAGAACCGGGAGCCACTTTTACCGTGCGCAAAGTTGCTTCCGGCATCGGCGTGGAAAGAATTTTCCCGCTATACTCGCCACTCATCGATAAAATTGAACTAGTGAAAAAATCCCGCGCCCGCAGGAGCAAGCTCTATTACATCCGTACTAAAGCTGTCCGCGATATCCGTCGCAAGATGCGAAGCGTGACACAAGCCGCGGCGGTTGAAGCTGAAACCGAAAGCGCTTCGGAAGAAGTAAAAGAGGTCGTTGCTCAAACTAAAGAATAGTTTTATTATTCTAAAATTGCCCAGGTGGCGAAACTGGTAGACGTACTACCTTGAGGTGGTAGCGCCCGCAAGGGCATGGGAGTTCAAATCTCCCCCTGGGCACCAGTGGAAAATAAATTTAAAATAAACAAGAGTAAACTTACAAAAATCTCTCCCAGCAAAAATTATTTTCTTTCTCTCGCCGGCTCAATAATCTATCAGCAAATTTCTACTAAGGCGGGAGATTCTATTTACAAAAAATTTACTTCGCTTTTTGGTCGCAAAGTTCCAAGTCCCGGAGCTTTTTTAAAAATATCCAGCGCAAAAGTAAAATCCGCCGGCGTCTCTCCGCAGAAATCTAGATACTTAAAAGACTTGGCGGATAAATTTTTGGATAAAACAATTAATCCCAGTAGTTTCCATAGAATGACAGATTCAGAAATCAAGGAGCATCTAATGCAGGTCAAGGGTGTTGGCTCTTGGACAGCCGATATGTTCCTTATTTTTGCCCTGAATCGTAGAGATGTGCTTCCTATTGGAGACTTGGGAACCAGGAAAGGATTTCAAAAAGCTTTCAATCTGAAAAAATTACCCACTGAGAAACATATGCAAAAACTAGCCAAACCTTACGGAGGAGAAAGAACCGAGTTAACTCTTTTTCTTTGGCAAATTCTTGATGGAGACTAAATTAAAGCGCACTCTGTTTTTTGCGGGAGCGCCATTTTTCTCGATGTTCCTCTCCGATATTTTTTCTTTGAAACTTTTCATAACTCTGTTATACTAACACCGATGACTATTTCAAACGATCTTTTGATCCAAATAGCCATTTTTATTTTGGCCGCCAGCGGCTTTTTGATCGCGTCTCATATTTACCGAAAAAAAACGAAGCAAAATCCACTGATTTGCCCGATCAAGTTTGATTGCAACACCGTCGTGAACAGCGATTATTCGAAGTTTTTCGGCACTCCGGTGGAAATTTTGGGAATGCTCTATTACGCCTTCATCGCTCTGTCTTATCTTTTTTCAATTTTAATGCCGAATCCAATCTCGGCATTCTTTAGCGGCTTTTTGCTCGCGGCTTCGACTGCCGCTTTTCTTTTCTCGCTCTATCTTATGGGTATCCTTGCTTTCATTCTGAAGAAAGGATGTTCTTGGTGTTTCCTCTCCGCGATCCTATGCACTTTAATTTTTACCCTAAGCGCCATTTATTATAATTTTGGCTCGGCTATCCAAATTTTTACTCAATAAGAAGGTTGGCTAGTGAAAAAAAACACCGAAAACCAGGTCTTATCGCAACCATGGTCGCTCGAAGCATCGGAATTACTCTCTCTGCTTGGAACTTCTCCTTCCGGGATAACGGATCAAGAAGCCGAACTCCGTCTACGCAAATACGGCAGCAACACTTTTCATGGCAAAGAAAAGTCGCGCACCGTTTTTCTTTTTTTGAAACAATTTGTCAGCCCGCTTATCTTTTTGCTGGTAGGCGCAGTTATTTTGACGGCCATTCTTGCCGAGTGGTTGAATATGGTGGTAATTGCTTTCGCGGTGTTTCTGAACGTGTCACTGGGGTTTTACCATGAATATCACGCGGAGAATACGCTCAAGAAATTAAAAACTTACATAAAAGACAGAGCCCGGGTCATTCGCAAGGGGCGGGAGCAGGAAATAGATTCCTCGCTTTTGGTGCCGGGAGACCTTATCAAATTATCCTATGGCGCCCGAGTGCCGGCCGACACGCGCATTCTTTCGGCCAATAATTTACTGATGGAAGAAGCGATCTTAACGGGAGAGTCTACGCCGGTTCCCAAAAAAGAAAACGTTTTAGGCGTGAATACGCCGGTTGCTGACAGAAACAATGTTGCTCATGCCGGTACTTTAGTAGTAGAAGGCTATGCGACGGGAGTCGTTTGCGCCACCGGAGACGAAACCGAGATCGGTAAAATTGCCGGCATTGTTTCAAAAATTAAAAGGGTAAAAACTCCGCTTCAGCGTGGCATTGGACTTTTAGCCTGGATTATTTTTTTCATAGCGCTGATCATCGTCGCCGGGATTTTGATTTTAGGGGTTATCCGGCAAGAACCGCTTCTGGAAATGTTGGTACTCTCGGTTGCCGTCGCCGTCGGAGCCGTGCCCGAGGCGCTACCGATCGCGCTTACGGTGATTTTAGCCATTGGCGCCGAACGCATCGCCTCCAAGAAAGGAATCGTAAGAAAACTTGCCGCCGCCGAAACGCTTGGCTCGACGACTCTTATCATGACGGATAAGACCGGCACGCTGACCTTGGCCGACATGAAACTAGTAGGCATTTATCCCACTTCGACTCTTTTGACTAATCCAGAATTGTTGAAAGATAGGGAGTTTTCTCATGATCAGAAAATATTGCTCCAAATGGCGCTGTTCAATGTCGATGTTTCTGTCGAAAATCCGGACGCCCAAGCCGATAAATGGATTTTTCGCGGCCGGCCGTTTGAAGTTAATATAGTGAAAGCCTGCCGCCTGCATGGCATTTCGCTTGATCCGATTTTTTCCACGTCTTCTTCTCTGGTGCTACCGTTTAATTCGACGAATAAATTCTCGGTGGCGGGAAAAGATGACACAAATATCGTCCTGGGGGCGCCGGATGTTCTGCTTAAGCAGTCGGATGTTTCTAAGGAAGAGTATCTCAAACTGGAATCTTGGATTGAAGCTACCAGTCGGGAAGGCAAGAGGCTCATCGGCATAGGCACTCTCCCTAAAAGACACAAAGAACGCAAAAGCGGCGCCAAAATTTTTTCAACGGAAGATATTGCCGGCTTGAAATTCTTGGGCATGTTTGTTTTTTACGATCCGGTTCGCCCGGAAGTGCCGGCGGCGATCGCCAACATTGAATCCCATGGCGTAAAAATGGTATTGGTAACCGGCGATCTCAAGGGCACGGCCCTGTCCGTGGTCAAAAGTTTGAATTGGGAGGTCAAAGAGGACGAGGTTTTGACCGGAGCGGAGATCAGAAACCTTTCGGATAAAGAATTAAAGAACAAGATTTCTAAAATAAAAATTTTCGCCCGAGTTACGCCCGAAGACAAACTGCGAATCGGTCGACTTTTCCAAGAGAGAGGGGAGATCGTGGCTATGACCGGCGATGGAGTGAACGACGCGCCGGCCTTAAAAGCAATGGATATAGGAATATCGCTTGGCTCGGGAAGCGACGTAGCCAAAAGCGCCGCGGACCTGGTGCTTCTCAATGACAATTTTGAGACTATTAGTCTGGCGATAGATGAAGGACGGCGAATACTTTCCAATATTCGGAAAACATTTGTTTATCTGATGTCGAATTCTCTGGATGAGATATTCGTTATCGGCGGGAGCCTGCTCGTTGGAATCTCGTTTCCGCTGACGGCGCTTCAAATTATCTGGGTAAATCTTTTCACCGGGAGTCTGCCGGCCCTGGCGTATGCATTTGACGATGATATGGATAAGGAAAAATATTCCGGCAAAAAGTCGGGGCTCATTTTCACCAAAGAAACCAAAGTACTTACCCTCGGCGTAGGGATTACAAGCTCCTTTCTTCTTTTCATGCTTTACTACTTTTTGATAAAAATCGGTTTGCCCCTTGACCTGGCCCGCTCCATTTTCTTTGTCTGTTTCTCTTCTTATATTTTGGTAATTGCTTTTTCTTTCAGGAGTCTTCGTCGCCCCCTGTTTTCATATCAAGTTTTTTCCAACCGAGAGCTGGATTGGAGCATTCTCATCGCCCTGGGACTTCTAATTTTGACCATGGTTACCCCCTTTATGAGAAATATTTTTGAGATTGCCCCCCTGCCGCTTTCTTGGATACCCTTCGTGATTTTTTGGCTCGCCTTGAATGTGTTGTTGGTGGAAGGCACGAAATATGCTCTGCGTCGGAGCAAAAAGCGCCCCTAAAACGATTGGCATTTCAACGCTTTTTCTGTTATAAATATCCGGTATGGTGGCTATGGTGTAGTGGTAACACAGAAGCTTGTGGTAATCCACAGTTGTTTTTGTTTACATTACTTTTTCTTCTTGATACAATGTAATTGTGCCAATAGTAAGGTGTAAATTATGTTCTAAAAAATTTTATGGAAAGCCGTATTTTCTTAAAATCGGGCAAGCGAAGTATTGTTCTCCTGCCTGCCAATATAAAAGCAGGAGGCAAGGGCGCAATTTTACATGTGGTATTTGTGGTAAAGAATTTTACAGAGCCCTTGGGCGGTTAAAGAAATCAAAAAGTGGAAAATTTTTTTGCAGTAAATCTTGTCAAACGATTTGGAGAAATCAAGAATTTGTGGGGACTAAACACCCCAATTGGAAAACGGGTTTATCGACTTATCGGAGCGTATTGTCAAAACACGGAATTCCAAAACTTTGTGTTTTATGCCGTGCGAAAGATAAGAGAGTACTTGCAGCGCATCATATCGATAAAGACAGAAAGAATAATCATATCTCAAATCTTTCTTGGCTTTGTCACAATTGTCATTTTTTAGTTCATCATCACAAAGACGAATCCTTGAAATTTATGAAAAATCTGTCAGGATATAGAATGCGAAGAAAAGCTTCGTAACATGGTGCCTGTAGTTTAGTGGTAAAACTCCTGCTTGTGGAGCAGGTATCGAGAGTTCAATTCTCTCCAGGCACCCATTGAATGAAAACAGAAATCGCCAAACTCACAAGAAAAAATTTTAAATCAGTGCTCGGTCGGGCCCAAACCCTAATTCGAAAAGGCAAGCTGGTGGTTTTCCCCACGGAAACTGTATATGGTCTTGGGGCGGATGCAACGAACGAACGAGCGCTGGAAAAGATTTACAAAGCAAAGGGGCGGCCTTCGGACAACCCAATCATCGTGCACGTCGCAAATTTGAGACAATTGAAGTTACTTGCGCAGAACCCCTCTTTTTTCGAGCAGAAATTAATTAAAAGATTCTGGCCGGGGCCGCTAACGATTATTTTCTCGAAGAGAAAAAAAATCTCAAACATTGTTTCCGGCGGGCTCTCAACCGTCGCTGTTCGGATGCCCTCGCATCCTTTCGCTCGCGATTTGATTTCCCAGGCGGGCGTGCCGATTGCCGCGCCTTCGGCCAATATCTCCGGCCGGCCGAGCGGGACGCTCGGCCGGCACCTACTCGAGGATTTATCAGGGAGAGTCGATCTGATTGTTGACGCCGGACCATCCGGCATTGGTCTTGAATCGACGGTAATAAAAATTGAGAAAGATAAGATTTTGATTCTACGCCCTGGAGCTGTAACTCGCGAAATGTTGAAAAAAGTTTCCGGCCAGGAAGTAGTTTTTGCCAAAAGCAAAAAAGATTTACAATTTTCCCCTGGCACAAAGTATCGGCACTATGCGCCGAAAGCGAAACTTGAAATTTTTAAGGATGCTCGCGCGCTCAAGAAACGGCTCGCAATACTAAAGAAAAAAAATAAAAAAGTCGAGATACTTAAGAAAAGAAATCTTAAAGAAGCCTCGAAAAATCTCTATCGCGACCTGCGCGCTCTAGACGCACGCGGAGTGGATATCATCTTGGCCGGTGCCTACCCCGCGCAAGACCTCGGCGCGGCCATCATGGATCGCCTAAGGCGGGCATCTATGCGATAATTAATAGGATGAAGCCGCTTAAAGAATACTGGAAAATTTTAGGGCCGGGACTCACCACCGGCGCGGCCGACGATGATCCCTCGGGGATTGCCACCTACTCACAGCTTGGCGCGGCGCGGGGTACGGGTTTGATCTGGCTTTCCTTATTTACCTATCCCTTGATGGGCGTGGTCCAGGAAATGTGCGCCAGAATCGGACTAGCCACCGGAGTAGGGCTCGCCGCCAACATCAAAAGACATTATCCCAGAAAAATTCTTTTTTTTTGCGCGACGCTACTTCTTTTCGCTAATGTCTTCAATATCGGAGCGAACTTAGGCGCGATGGCCGAAGGCACCAAATTAATTTTCCCGGGAGCAAACTTCGTCTTTTTGGTCATTGGTTTTGCCGCGCTAAGCCTGGGGCTTCAGATATTTGCTTCTTACAAAGGATATTCAAAAGGTTTGAAATATTTAGCCCTGATCCTTTTCGCTTATATTTTTTCGGCCCTGATGGTCAAGATGGATTGGGGAGAAGTTTTGTGGCATACGATAATTCCCACCATCAGTTTTACCAAAGATGAAATAATTTTAATCTGCGCCGCGCTTGGAGCGACAATCAGCCCTTTCTTATTTTTTTGGCAGACTTCCCAGGAAGTGGAAGAACAAATTTTAAAGGGAGAGAAAACTGAAGCCCAGCGTCGCGCTCTGACCCGCCCCGAAGACATTCGTAAAATGAGAACTGACATTTGGTCCGGAATGTTTCTTTCCAATTTGGTGATGTTTTTCATCATTGCCGCTTCGGCCGCGACTTTATTTAAGGGTGGAATCACCAATATAGCGACTGCCGCTGACGCCGCGCTGGCCCTTCGGCCCTTGGCTGGAGACTTTTCATATCTCTTGTTTACTTTGGGAATTCTGGGCACCGGTTTTCTTTCAATACCGATTCTGGCCGGCTCCGCGTCTTACGCGATCTCTGAATCTTTCGGCTGGAAGGAGGGGCTTTATCGGAAGATCAAAGAAGCCACCGCTTTTTATGGAGTGATCATTCTGGCCATGGCTCTCGGGATTGTTTTTAACTTCATCGGGCTGGATCCGATCCGCGCGCTCATCTATGCGGCGATCTTAAACGGCATTATCTCGCCGGTGATTTTATTTTTTATTGTTCGCCTTTCCGCCCGAGCCGACGTTATGGGCGAATATAAAAATAAAAAGACAGGCAACTTCTTCGGCTGGCTTTCCTTGGGCATTATGTCGTTAGTAAGCATTACGGCAATCGTTTTTCTTTTATTGTAATTATGGAAATTCTCCCAAATTACGATCTTACCAAGTTAAACACTTTCGGCATCAACGCCAAAGCGAAATTTTTTGTTGAAATTAAAGAGGAAGGGGAGTTAACCGAACTTTTTGAAAGCCCGATATTTCAAAAAAATCCTAAATTGTTTTTAGGCGGGGGCAGCAATGTTTTGCTTACCGAAGATTTCGAGGGGTTAGTAATTTTAAATCGGGTAAAGGGTACGGAAATTTTGGAAGAAAACACCGAAGAAGTTGTAATAAGGGCGATGGGGGGTGAAATCTGGCACGACCTGGTTAATTTTGTGGTCGAGCGGGACTATTGGGGCATTGAAAACCTCGCTTATATTCCCGGCTCGGTCGGAGCGGCGCCGATGCAGAACATCGGGGCTTATGGAGCGGAACTTCAAAATGTTTTAGAAAACGTGGAAGCTGTCGAGGTTGCCACCGGAGCGAAAAAAATTTTTAAAAAAGAAGAGTGCTGCTTCGGTTATCGCGATAGCGCCTTTAAACAAGAATTCAAAGGCAAATATTTTATTCTGGCAATTACCATCAGGTTGAGTAAAACGGAGAAGAAAAACATAAGTTATAAAATTTTAAAGGAATACTTGGAGAAAAATCAGATCGAAGTGCGTAGCCCGAAAGACATCGCCGACGCCGTAACTTCTATTCGCAAAAGTAAATTACCTGACCCGAAAGTTATCGGCAATGCCGGAAGCTTTTTTAAGAATGTTTTCGTGGGCAAAGAAAAACTGGCAGCCCTGCAGAAGCAGTATCCGGAACTACCTTATTTTCTGGAGGGGGAGAAAATAAAAATTCCAACGGCCTGGCTTATCGAAAAATGCGGCCCTGCTTCACCCCGCCATGGCGGGGCAAGCTGGAAGGGATATCGGGAAGGAGATATCGGCGTCCACGAGAAGCAGGCATTGGTTTTGGTCAATTACGGGGGAGGCACCGGGAAAGAAATTAAAAATCTAGCCGAACAAATTATTGATTCAGTTTATTCCAAATTCGGGCTGAAACTTATTCCCGAAGTCAATGTAATTTGATTCAAAAAATCCTTGACTTTTTAATCCAAAAGGTGTACAATATATAGATAAGCTGTTCTTCTTAGATTACTTGTTTACCCCGCCATTGTGGGGCGAGTTCGCCATAGCTTTGAGTTTCTAATGTCAAGGTTCAACCTTGACATGGGATTTCGGAGCTATGGCGACAATTCCGTTGCCGCAGCACTCAACTGGCTACCCCGGAATTCCGGCTAGCCGCTCACTAGGAGGACCTATGAGCAAGGTATTCGGACAGGCTTCCCGTCTTCTCCAAATTGCGGATGAAGCGGGATGGGACGCGGATGGTGGACGCTTTGAGGCGCTCAACCGCAGTGGCATCCTTTCGGATGTCATGAAGTGTCCCGACCCCAGGGCTGTGAATCGCGATGCGCTCCGCAAGGTGCTCACCGGCATGCTCGTCGAGGTCAAGGGTTTCGCCATCTGGAGGACTCTCCAGATCGGTGGTATCTCTCGAGAGGCTATGCTGGGTAAAGTCACCGAGGGTGGTGACTTCGTGTCCGATTGGGCGCGAGGCATGATGAACCACGAGCGGTTCACGACCTCGCCGCGGAAGAAGACTCTGCGACTTGCTCGGGCGAAGGTCGGCGAGCTCGGTTTCACCGAGATGCCGACGACCACCGAGCTTTTCGCTCGGATTCGTCAGGTCGGCAGTCTCTGCCCGGCCGAAGTCGGCCCGCGTCTCCGGTACGATTACCAGGATCAGCCGAATAGCGAGATCCTCTGGGTCGCGATGGAGACCATTCCGGACCTCTACGGCGATCCGTACGTCTTCGCGGTGAGGCGGTACGTCGGCGGCAGGCGGTGGCTCTACGCCGGCTTCGCGAGGCCGGACGGTCAGTGGGGTCTCGAGCGCGGGGTCGTCTTCGTTCCCCGCAAGTAAATCTCAACGCTTCGGGCTCTAGTCCTGCTAGGGCCCTAGCCCTTTCCCGCCCGCAAGTGGAACTTGCGGGCGGTTTTTCGTATAATGGATTTGGTAGTAGGTGAAAAATTTCTCATCGGTACGCCTGTGGGACACCGAATCCAGTATCACAGAACCGAGAATTGCCGCTCGCATTAGTTATTTGGGCCGGCGCAAGAGTGGTTTTGAAAAATCAAAAAAATACCTCGCAAGGACTGTCCTTACGATACTGTCAAGGTTGAACCTTGACATTGAAAAATTAAAATCCACCTTGAAACTTATCCACGAGGTTAACTTGATTTAAGTATATACCGGTTTATAATTAAGGAATGAAAGACAATATCTATGTGTGGGCGTTAATCGTAATTTTATTCATTGGCGGATTAATCTTTTTGACTACTAAAATAAAAACACAAGTTGCGATAGTCGGGGATCTCGTATCGGTGAACTAC
>MFVH01000007.1:13711-18566 GCA_001786015.1 Candidatus Nomurabacteria bacterium RIFCSPLOWO2_01_FULL_46_18
TGCCGACGGGTCGGTTTTTGATTCGAACGTGGATCCGAAGTTCGGGCACGTTGAACCCTTTCAATTCACGCTTGGCGCTGGACAGGTTATTCCAGGCTGGGAGAAGGGAATTCTTGGCATGAAAGTTGGAGAGAAAAAATCTCTGGTTATCTCTCCCGAAGATGCTTATGGAGAATTTGGCGTGCCGGGGATTATTCCGGGCGGGGCGACCCTTTATTTTGACGTCGAGCTATTAGCGATCAAGAAATAATAAAATGGAACCCGAAAAAAGGAATTTATATAAAGCAGTCCTGGGGCTTGTAATCGTACTTGCGCTTTTTTTCGCGATTAAATTTCTCGCGGAACTTCGGGTTTATGGCGGGGTGCGGAACGGTGAAGTGAACACGATCAGCGTTTCCGGTCACGGAGAAGTGCAAGCGGTTCCGGATATTGCTTCCGTTTATTTCACCATTCGGCAGGAAGGAAAAACGGTAAAAGAAGCGCAGGAGAAGGCCGCGGTTATTGAGAAAAAGGCGCTGGATTTCTTGCGAGCAAATAATATTGCCGATAAGGATATTCGCACCGAAAGCGCGTCTTTTAACCCTAAATATGAGTATGTTTATGACACGAAAATTTTGATGCCTTGCACTGAATTTAACTGCCCGCCTCGCCCCGGCAAAAACATGATCACTGGCTATGAAGCCTACGAGAGCTTAACGGTCAAGATTCGGAACACCGACGACGCCGGGAAAATCATTGAAGGGCTCGGGGCGCTCGGTATAACTGACCTGAACGGCCCGAACTTTACCATTGACGACGAAGACAATTTAAAAAGAGAGGCCAGGAAAAAAGCGATTGACGAAGCCAAAGAAAAAGCTAAAATTTTGGCGAAGGATTTGGGAGTGCGCTTAGGCCGAGTCGCGAGTTTCAGCGAATCCGGCAATTATCCGATTCCGATATATGGCAAAGCGATGATGCTTGAAGCCGGCGGGGTGGTGGATGTTTCGGCTCCGGCGGAACTCCCGGTCGGCGAAAATACGATTACTTCGGACGTGACCATAACCTACGAGATAAGGTAAAACCCCTCCAGCCTCCCCTTATCAGGGGAGGTAAAATTATAAAAATCCCCCTGACAAGGGGGAATAAGGGGGTTGCATTTCTCTTCAAAAAGAGTATTCTTAAAAAAGCCCTTCGCGGGGCTTTTTTAAGAAATGTCGAAGATTACCGAATATCTAAAAGAAACCAAGGGGGAATTGAAGCATGTTATCTGGCCCTCAAAGCGCCAGACCCTTTTTTACACCTTGATCGTTATTCTACTCTCTTTTTTAGTCGCTTATTTTTTAGGTATTTTTGATTTCATCTTTTCAAGCGGATTGGAAAAAATACTTTCTTTTTAAAGCGATGGCAAAACAGGAAACTCAAGGAGCGAGAAATTGGTATGCGATTCATACTTATGCCGGGTATGAAAATGTTGTCCTGCGCAATTTACGCCAGCGGATCGATTCGCTCGGCATGCACGACAAGATTTTCAACGTGATTGTCCCGATTGAAAAGAAAATAAAAATAAAAGGCGGAAAGCGGGTGGAAGTCGAGGAAAAAATTTATCCGGGATATGTTTTGGTGGATATGATCGTAACCGATGATTCGTGGTATGTAGTTCGCAATACTCCCCGAGTAACCGGCTTCGTCGGCGCGGGAGTGAACCCAGTGCCGCTCAAAAAAGAAGAAGTGGAATACCTGTTTAAAAAAATGGATGCCGGCACGGCCAAACACAACATCGATATTGCCATCGGGGAGACGATTCTCATCACCGACGGCCCGTTCAAAGATCTTGAAGGCAAAGTGAATTCTCTCGACGAAGAGCGCGGGAAAGTCAAAGTGCTGGTTTCGATGTTCGGCCGGGAGACTCCGGTGGAGTTAGATTTTTTGCAGGTCCGTAAAATTTAACGAACGGAGTGAGTATAAATTTAAGAGACCCCGCACATAAATCTATGTATTACGTTTATCTTTTTAAAAACAAAAAACTAGATACTACCTATATAGGTTACACGAATGATTTAAAAAGAAGATTAAAAGAACATGTTGCAAAAACCCCAGAATTAGTTTATTATGAAGCTTTCAAATCTGAAAAGGATGCGAGAAAGAGAGAAAGGATGTTGAAACAAGGACAAACTGTAAGAAGACTAAAGGAAAGATTAATAAACAGTCTAAATTAGATTTATGTGCGGGGTTCATAATTTTCTAATTCGCTTCGCTCATAAGTAAATATATGAAAAAGATTACAAAAAGAATAAAAGTTCTTGCCCCCGCCGGGAAAGCGACGCCGGCGCCGCCTCTTGGGCCGACTTTGGGACAAGCTGGGATAAATATCGGCGACTTTGTCACTAAATTTAACGCTGCCACTAAAGATTCGGCAGAGGAGATGGTGACTGCGCACATCAACGTCTTCGAAGATCGAACTTATGATTTCAAGGTTATGACTCCGCCCACCTCCGGTCTTATTTTGAAAGCCGCTAAAGTTGAAAAAGGCTCTGGCGCGCCGAATACCGTTAAGGTCGGGAAAATTTCTCGCGC
This sequence comes from Candidatus Nomurabacteria bacterium RIFCSPLOWO2_01_FULL_46_18, assembly GCA_001786015.1. Lineage (GTDB taxonomy): Bacteria > Patescibacteriota > Minisyncoccia > Phycocordibacterales > UBA9973 > UBA9973. The sequence continues at coordinate 16,265 of MFVH01000007.1, forward strand.
CCAAGCCAAGGAAATCGCCGCGAAAAAAATGCCCGACCTTACCGCCAAAGACGAGGAAGGAGCGATCAGAATCGTCACCGGCTCCGCCCGCTCGATGGGCATTGAAATAAAAGACTAAAAGGATATCGATTGAATTTTTGCTTCGCCCGGAGTATATTAAAAAGGTGAAGATGAAGAAACAAAAAAGAGAATCCTGGGATGAATATTTTTTAAAAATGGCAGCGTTGGTTGGCACTCGATCCACCTGTGATCGGGGTCGTGCGGGTACTGTTATTGTGAAAGATAAACGATTGCTGGCAACGGGGCATTCTGGCTCTCCAATCGGCTTTCTTCACTGTGACGAAGTGGGACACGAAATGCATACAGTGACTGATGAAAATGGTATAACTTCACAACATTGTATTCGTACAACACACTCCGAAATTAACGCAATAGCCAACGCCGCGCGCTTTGGAGTAGTTGTTGATGGAGCTGCGATGTATTCACAAATGGTGTCTTGTTATACTTGCGCCAAGGCAATCATCAATGCCGGGATTAAGCGTTTTGTTGCGGTGCGAGATTATCATCAAAGCAAGCGCACGAAAGAAATTTTTAAAAAAGCAGGGGTAAAATTAGAAATTATAAATAAAGAAGTTGCAAAATATCCCAATCAAAAATCATGATTGATTTAAAAGAATTGCAAAAAGAAGTAATACGGAATAAAAAAGAGAAAGGGTTTAATCAAACCGATACTGCGCTTGAGTTTTGCCGAGCCTTTGAGGAACTCTCGGAAGCATTTTCTAAATACAACAAAGGTCAGCTTGGTGTAGCAGAAGAATTTGCCGATGTGATGATTTTTATTCTCGGAATGTGCGAGAAAATGGGTTTTGACTTGGAAAAAGAGTTGCTCCGAAAAGTCGAAATAAACAAAAAAAGAAAATACCGTAAAGAAAAATCTCCGGACGGCAAAGATGTTTTTATTCGGATGCGAACCCCGGAAGATCCTTAATTTTTTCGAACGTATTCGGCAAACTCCAGATCGTATTGGTTTTTGGAATCCTTTTCGTGTTTTTCGCTCTTAATTTTTTTCCAAATTTGAGGATCGATTTTGGGAAAAAAAGCGTCGGCGTCGGGGAAAACTCCGTCGACATGCGTAATATATAATTTATCGGCATCGGCAATCGTAAGAGCGTAAATTTGCGCTCCGCCGATGACAAAAACTTCTTCGGAGTTCTGTTTAAATTCTTTAATAGTTTTGTGTATATCGCTTGAAATTTCCACTCCGGAAGGATTGAAAGATTTATCCAGGGTAGCGACAATATTTCTCCGGTTGGGCAAAGGTTTGCCGATCGGCTCGCCCGTAGGGCTACGCCCGAGGGACTCGAAAGTCTTCTGCCCCATGATTACCGTTTTCCCCTTCGTCGTTTCGCGAAAATGTTTCATATCGGCCGGCAAATCCCAGAGCAGCCAGTTATTTCTGCCGATCTCGTTATTTTTCCCGATAGCGGAGATGATTGAAATCATACGGCGATGGGGGCCTTGATGCCTTCATGGGGATTGTAATCAACCAGTTCGAAATCTTCAATTACAAAATCTTCCAGTTTCTTTTTCTCCGGATTTATTTTCATTTTAGGAAGTGACCGAATGTCTCCTCGGCGAGAAAGCTGAAGCCTTGCTTGATCCATATGATTGGAATATAAATGCACATCGCCCCCAGTCCAGACGAATTCTCCTAATTCTAATCCGCAAATTTGTGCAATGATCATTGTTAAAAGAGAGTATGAGGCAATGTTGAGAGGAATACCTAGAAAAGTGTCGCAACTTCTTTGATAGAGCTGACAAGATAATTTTCCGTTAGCAACATAAAATTGAAATAAACAATGACAAGGTGGAAGTCCCGCCTTGGCCATCTCATCTATATCTGCTACGTTCCAAGCAGATACGATCAGCCTGCGTGAATCTGGATTTTTCTTTATTTGTTCGATAACTTTTGCGAGTTGATCTATATGTTTGCCATTTGGCGCAGGCCAACTTCTCCATTGGTAGCCATAAATTGGCCCCAAGTCACCATATTCCTTTGCGAATTTTTCATCACTTTTTATTTTTTCTGTATATTCTTTCATGCCAGCATTCCACTCTTCGGATCTAATTATTGGTATCTTAATATTGTTTCTTATTAAGTAAGCTTTATATGGCCACTCATCCCAAAGGTGGACATTATTGTCTGCTAGATATTTTAAATTTGTGTCACCTCGCATAAACCATAAGAGTTCGTGAGTAAGCGACTTGATGGGCATTTTTTTTGTAGTTAAAAGAGGAAAGC
>MFVH01000008.1 GCA_001786015.1 Candidatus Nomurabacteria bacterium RIFCSPLOWO2_01_FULL_46_18
GAAAAATTTTTCGAAAAATTTGGTGCTGTAGGGGGAGAGATTGAAAAGAACGGCCAGGGTGAAAAGAATCAGAGAAAAGCCGGTGCTCAAAAATGAAAGCGGAATAGCAATCAGGGCAAAAATTATCGGAATTATCGTGCGGACGGTGCTACCGTGAATTTCCCTTGCGCTAATCGAGGGATTTTGAATGTGTTCGGAGTAGAGAACATATCTCCTCATCCAAAATAGGGTAAGGCCTATCAATATTATATGTATGCCGAAGATGCTGACTGCAAGTTCGTTCTCGGAAAAGCGGCTAAGCAAAGATGAAGAGAAGGGAATGACCGCGATCAGTAAGAAAAAAAGAGCGTTAATGTTGGTGAGCTGGGTGTCCACGTTCTTGGCGTAAATTGAAATGAAGAAATGATGCGCCCGCCAGTAAGTAAAGAGAAGGGCGAATGAAAGTATATAGCTTATCAGAGCTGGGGAAAGAGCTTTGATGGCAAACCAGAGGTCCTGATTACTCAAGGGAGAAAAATCGGGAACGGTAATCTCAAAAACCAAGATCGTCATTACAATGGCGAAGATGCCATCAGCGAGCTGGTCGAGTCGGGTGTGGGACATAAATAGATTATATCAAAAAGAAAGTTCAAGTGTTATCGGGCAGTGGTCCGAACCCATGACGGATGGCAGAATGCCGGCGGATTTGATTTTATTTTTCAATTTTGGGCTTGCGAAAATATAATCAATCCTCCAGCCGACGTTCCGCGCGCGGGCGTTGGAGAAATGGGTCCACCAGCTGTAGTGTCCGCCCTCTTTGGTAAAAACTCGGAAAGTATCCAAGTATCCGGCTTTGATTATATTATCAATACCTTCCCGCTCTTCGAGCGTGAAGCCCTTTCTGCCTTCGTTTTCTTTCGGCCGGGCGAGGTCAAGCGGCGTATGGGCGACATTGAGATCACCACAAAAGATAACGGGCTTCCCGCCAGAGGCGGACAGGGCCCCAGTTTCTAAACTTTTTATATATTCTAGAAAGGCGGGGTCCCAGATTTTATGCCGAAGCGGAATACGAGAGAGGTCGTCTTTCGAGTTTGGTGTGTATACATTCACCAAGAAAAAATCTTTGTACTCTGCCGCGATTACCCGGCCTTCGGTGTTTACCTCGCCTAAATTATTTTTTTTTACAATCTTCTCCGGCAAGTCGTTAATTACAGAAAGCGGCTTAATTTTTGTAAAAATCGCCGTGCCACTATAACCTTTTCTCGCTGCCGAGTTCCAATATTCCTCGTATTCCGGCAAGTCCACCTCGCTCTGATTTTGTTCCGCCTTTGTTTCCTGAAAACACATAATATCGGGGTTGTATTTCTCGACAAAAGGCGTCAAGAGCCCTTTCTTATGTACCGCGCGAATTCCGTTTATGTTCCAAGAAATTATTTTCATTTTATTTGCGGGAATGAAACTTTTTATGCACCTCCCGTAGCGCCTTGTCGGTGACATGAGTGTAGATTTGCGTGGTTGAAATACTGGCATGGCCGAGCATCGCTTGCACCGAGCGAATGTCCGCGCCGTTCTGGAGGAGGTCGGTCGCGAAGGAATGGCGGATGACGTGCGGGGTGACTCGCTTAGCGATGCCGGCCTTAGTTGCATAGTGTTTTACGATTCTCTCCACACTGCGGCGGTCCAGACTGCCGAATTCTTTGCCAGTATATTTTTTTTTATTTTTTGTCGAAGTTTTCTTCTCCGTTTCCTCCACTCTAACAAACAGTCCTTCTTCCATGTCCTTGCGCGCGGAGAGATATTTTTTTAAGGCGGCTCGCGCCCGCTCCGAAATAAAAACTACTCTCACCTTACCGCCCTTTCCGCGAACGGAAAGCTCTTCCGAATTGGCGTTCAGGTTGCGAGAGAGAGAACAGAGCTCGCCCACCCGAAGGCCGGTGGAAAAAAGCATCTCCAGTATTGCTTTGTCGCGAAGGTTTTTTATATCGCCACCCATCGGCGCATCTAGCAGTCGCTCGAGCTCCGCGGGGGTGATGAGGTCAAGAGAGCGCTCCGACTGCTTCGCGAGCTCGATCATGTCGGATGCCATCGCCGGAATTTCTCTTTTAGAGAGATAGCGCAAGAACATCCGAAGCGCGATCATGTAATAGTTCTGGGTTTTCTTCGAAATCGTTTCCAATTTATCTTTTCCGCGTCTTGCGGGCTGGCGGTTGAGCCACAGGCGGAATTCACGCAACGCATCCGAGGTGATGTCCGACGGCGTTTTTATTTTCGCAAATTCAAAAAAACGCGCGAGGTACGGCCCATAGTTTTCGATCGTTCGCTGTGACGCGCCCCGCTCGATCTCCAGATATTCCAAAAATTCCCGGTGGAGTTTTTCAATTTCCGACGCCATTTCTTTATTTTACCATAGATATTGTGCGACGTGACTAATTGATTGCAAATTAAAGACTTTTATGCTAAGATCCCAGTAGTAGAGCAAAGCTCACTACGGGACAAGTAAAAAAATTATGTTAACGACCAAGAAAAAGCAGACAGTTATCAAGAAAAATCAAACCCACGAGAAGGATACCGGCTCACCGGAGGTGCAGGTGGCGGTAATTTCCACCCAGATAGACGAATTGGCGAAGCATTTAAAAAAGCATAAGAAAGACAACCATTCCCGCCGGGGGCTCATTAAGATGGTTGCCGACCGAAGAGCTCATTTGAAATATCTGGAGCGAAAGAGCAAGCCCCGCTACGACGCCCTAGTGAAGAAGATGAAGTTAAGTTAGAAATCTAATGACAGTCATAAAGCATAAAGAGCAGAGAGTCGGAGTTTTTATTGATACTCAAAACCTCTACCATTCGGCCCGCAATCTCTATCAGGCGCGGGTCAATTTCGGCGCGGTGGTGAAGGACGCGGTTGCCGGCCGGAAGCTCGTTCGAGCCGTCGCTTATGTCATTACCACGGAATCCGGCGAAGAGAAAAATTTTTTTGAGGCGCTGGCCAAGCAGGGAATTGAAACCAAGACGAAAGATCTTCAGATTTTTGCCGGCGGGGCGAAGAAGGCGGACTGGGACGTCGGACTCGCGGTGGACGCCATTAAGATGGCCCCACGGCTTGATTGTGTCGTTATTGTTTCCGGCGATGGGGACTTCGTTCCACTGGTAGAATATTTGCAGACTATTGGTGTGCAAGTTGAAGTCGCTTCTTTCGGCAAATCCACCTCCGGCAAGCTTCGTGAGGCGGTTGACGAATTTGTTGATCTTTCCGAAAACCCAAGGAAGTATTTAATGAGTGTGCCAAGAAGAAGTTAAAAATTATTAGTTAATCCGGTTCGTCTTTAGATAGAGATAATGTTCCACCAAAAGAAATCAGGGTGAAACAATACTTTATTCTAAAGAGGAACTTGCCCCGCTAGGGCGGGGTCTAAGCATGAAACAAAAAGAATATAGTATTGAAATTGGAGGGAAAACTTTGACCGCTGTCTTCACCGATCTGGCCGAGCAAGCGCAAGGCTCGGTGATGCTCCGTTATGGGCAGACCTTGATTCTCGCCACCGCTTGCATGTCACACGAGGCAGAAGAAAGTAAGGGATTTTTTAATCTGACCGTAGACTACGTCGAGAAATTTTACGCGGCCGGGAAAATTTTGGGTTCGCGTTTCACTCGCCGCGAAGGCAAGCCCTCGAATGAAGCGGTCCTGGCTAGCCGGGGGATCGATCGAACGATCCGCCCGCTTTTCGATCAGAGTTTGAAGCACGCCGTCCAGGTGATTATCACCGTCATCTCGGTTGACGATAACGACCCGGCGATGCTCGCGATCAATGCCGCTTCGCTCGCTCTTCTTACTTCGAACATTCCTTGGAATGGGCCGATCGGAGCGGTGCGGATCGGGAAATATGACGATGACACCCTGAAAATAAATCCATCTTCAAAATTCCGCGAGGAAGAATATCCATATAAATTCGACGCAATAGTTTGTGGAAAAGGCGGACACATCAATATGATCGAGGCCTCCGCCCGGGAAGTTAAGGAAGAAGAAATCAAAGAGGCGCTGGAGGCGGCGAGCGCGGAAATTACCCGACTTGAAGGATGGCAGATGAAAATCGCCAAAGAGGTCGGCAAAGTTAAGAGAGTTATCGAGAAAAAAGAAATTGCTCCGGAGTCAGTTAAGCTTTTTGGCAAAGAGATCTTACCGAAAATGAAGGAAGCGCTTTTTGCGGGCCCGGGCAAAGCCGAAATCGATGCGCTTCATACGAAGTGGAATCTGTTGGTGAAAGAAAAATTTCCCGAGCGGACAGATTTTTCCCTTGAAGACGCCCTTTTTGACGACACCGAAAATGAAATTTTGCACCGCGCCGCGATCGAGGAAGGGAAACGCGCCGATGGCCGGAAAATGGACGAAGTTCGCGATCTCTACGCTCAAGCCGGGGGACTCTCTTCCATCATTCACGGGTCTGGAATTTTTTACCGCGGAGGAACACACGTGCTCTCGGTGCTCACTCTGGGCGGCCCGGAAGATCGGCACCTAATTGATGGGATGGAAACTCAATTTGAAAAAAGATTCATGTATCATTATAACTTCCCGCCTTTCTCGACCGGAGAGCTCGGCCGGGCGACGATGACCAATCGCCGAGAGATCGGGCACGGGGCGCTGGCGGAGAAGGCGCTGGCCATGGTCCTGCCAAGCTCGCTCGAATTTCCTTACACCATGCGCCTCGTCTCCGAATCGATGGCCTCGAACGGCTCGACTTCGCAAGCTTCGATTTGCGCGGGGACAATCGCGCTGATGGATGGCGGAGTGCCGATTAAAGCGCCGGTTGCCGGTGTGGCGATCGGCCTCATGTACGAGAACGATAAAAAATATAAAATCTTGACGGACATCCAGGGGCCGGAAGATCATCATGGAGACATGGATTTCAAGATCGCGGGAACAAAGAATGGGGTAACCGCGATCCAGCTGGATGTGAAAGTGGAAGGCGTGCCGATAAAAATCCTCCACGAGGGGATGATTCAGGCGAAAAGCGCCCGCGCAGTCATACTTCAAAAAATCGCGGAGGAAATTTCGATGTCGCGGCCGGCAATTTCTCCCAATGCGCCGAAGATTCTCCAGATTAAGATCAAACCGGACCAGATCGGTATGGTCATCGGGGGTGGCGGGAAGACAATCAAAGAGATCAAAGAGAAATCCGGAGCGGAAATCACCGTCGAGGACGATGGCACGGTCTATTTGACCGGCAAGAATGGAAGCGCGGAGAAGGCGAAGGAAATAATTCTGGAAATGACCCGCGAATTCAAAGTGGGAGAAGAGTTTCGGGGCGAAGTGGTGAAGCTCGCGGACTTCGGGGTCTTTGTTCGGCTCAATTCGCAGACGGATGGGATGGTGCATATTTCGGAATTGGCTCCGTTCCGAGTGGAGCGTGTCCACGATATAATCAAGGAAGGAATGATTGTGCCGGTTCGGGTGATCAGCGTGGACAAAGAGCGGGGCAAGATCGGTCTTTCGATCAAACAGGCGGATAAAGATTTTTTTAAAAATCCAAATGGAGACAGAAGATAAACACAAATCCGTTCCCAGCGTGCAAACTTACACCGACGACATGGTCAAGGTGATTGAAGATAGCGGCGGGACACTGGTGAAAAAAATAATCAAGGAAGAAGAAGCGCGCGAAGCGGAGAAGTTGCATCCGAAGTCGAGGAAAAACAGTCTCTTTGCTCTCGCCGGCTCCCTTTTTCTGATTTTCGGGCTGGCGATTCTCTTTGCTCTCGCCTTGAATCAAGATAGGGGAAGTATCCCGCTAGAAGTAACAAAACAATCTCTGAAAATTATTTTTACCGACGGAGTTTCGACCCTGGAGATCGGCGGGCTTAAAAAAGAAGAAATTGCCGCGGCCCTTTTCAGTAAAAAAGAGGAAAATCAAGTGAAGCAGGGCGGGATCGAGGCGATTTATTTGACCGAGGGAGGCGAACCGGTCGGCCTCCGGCATTTTATCGCGCTTGCCGGGGCGAACTTGCCCCTGGACAGAGTTGATTTTGTGGACGACAATTTTTTGATCGGCGTATTTAATCAGGAGGGAGAAAAAAGTCTGTTTTTCTTGCTCAAAGCGCGCTCTTTTCCGGATATTTTTCCCGCGATGCGGGTATGGGAGAAGAAAATGTTCTCCGATTTGCGTGGATTTTTCGGACTGGAAGTTACGCTGGATTTAGAGAGCAAAAGTTTTGAAGATGGCATCATCAAAAACAAAAACGCGCGCGTTCTCTACGGGGATATTGGGCAACCGGTCTTCTTTTATATATTTTTAGACGAACAATCGACCATCATTGCCGGGAGCCTCGACGCCGTGGAGGAAGTGTGGCTCCGCCTATCCCAGAGCGAAGTTAGAAGATAATTTGCCAGAATTATTTAACATGCTAATATGCGAGGGTAATGGATAAGAAAAAGATAAAAGAAAAATTGGAGAAAGAAAGAGACCAGCTTCTGGAAGAGCTTCGGGATATGGGTAAATTAAATATCGAAACTGGGGAGTGGGAAGCAACCCCGGAGGAAATGAGCTCCCGAGAAGTTGATCAAAACGACATGGCGGATCGCTTCGAAGATTTTGAATCACGAAGCTCAATGATTCGGGTATTGGAGCCTCGGCTGAACAATATTTTGCGCGCCCTGAAAGACTTGAACAAGGGAACTTTCGGGGTCTGCGAAATTTGCGGGAAAGAAATCGAGACTGCCCGCCTCGAAGCCAACCCGGCGGCCAAAACTTGTAAACATCATTTAAACGCTCAAGTTTAAGAAATGAGCTTTGCCAAAGTTTATTCCGCTCAAGTCAGTTTGCTCTCCGGAGTGATTGTTACGATCGAGGTCGACCTCTCCCGAGGGCTTCATTCTTTTTCAGTGGTTGGGCTCCCGGACAAGGCGGTGGATGAATCGAAAGACCGGGTTTCCGGAGCGATCAAAAATTCAGGCTACAAATCCCCGAAAGCCAAAAACCAAAAAATTATCGTTTCTCTCTCGCCGGCCGATCTGAAGAAAGAAGGACCGTTTTTTGATCTGGCGATTGCGATCGCCTATCTTCTTGCCTCCGGCGAAATAGATTTTAATCCGGAGAAGAAAATTTTCTTGGGAGAGCTCGGCCTCGACGGCGCGCTCCGGCGGATCCGCGGGGCATTGCCTCTCGCCGAGGCGGCCCAGCGAGCGGGTTTTGAAGAAATTTATTTGCCGAAAGAGAATGCGATTGAAGCGGCCTTGGTGGAAGGAATAAAAATTTTCGGCGCGGGGAGTTTAAGTGAAGTTATTGAGCATCTTGCTCCAACCAGCACTTCGACCCAGGTCGGAGGGGTCGGGAAAATCCCTGTTCAACCAAAGACAAAAATAAATTATAAAAGAGAAATGAGGGGCGGAGATTTTGCCGACATTCGCGGGCAGGAAGGGGCGAAAAGAGGGCTCGAAATTGCCGCCGCCGGCGGGCACAATATCGCGATGTATGGCCCGCCGGGGACGGGGAAAACGATGCTGGCGCGGGCATTTTCCGGACTGTTGCCGGATCTCTCTACTGCGGAAGTTTTGGAGATTACCGGCATTCATTCGGTAGCCGGCGCCACGCAAGGCGAACTCGTTTGCTTTCCGCCCTTTCGCGCTCCGCACCATACTTCTTCTTATGTTTCGATCGTTGGCGGGGGCACCTATCCCAAGCCCGGGGAAGTGACGCTGGCGCATCGCGGAGTTCTTTTTCTAGATGAATTTCCGGAATTTGAAAAAAGGGTTATCGAATCGCTGCGCCAGCCCCTAGAAGACAATATCGTTTCTATCTCGCGCGCCAAGGGTTCGGCGATTTTCCCGTCGAATTTTATTTTGGTCGCGGCGATGAATCCGTGCCCCTGCGGGAACCTGGGCTCGAAGCAGAAGGCTTGCATCTGCAAGCCGTCGGATCTGGACCGCTATCAGAGAAAATTATCCGGGCCGATCATTGACCGGATTGATCTTTGGCTTTCGGTCGGGAATGTTGATTATAAAAAGTTGGGAGAAGAAAGCGGGGGAGAGGAAAATGAAAAAATTAAGGAGAGAGTTGTTAAAGCGCGGAAAATAGGGGAGAGAAGATTTAAAAAATTCAATCGCAAAATCACGACCAACAGCGAGATGAATGTGAAAGATTTGGGAAAGATGGTGGAACTCTCCGACGAGGTCAGGCAATTGCTCGATGAGAGCGCCGAGCGCTTGGGCCTCTCCGCCCGCGCCTATCACCGTGTCATCAAAATTGCCCGCACCATCGCCGACCTGGCCGGCGCGGACGAAGTTGCTCCGAACCACATCCTCGAAGCCATTCAATATCGCCCGAAGGTGAATGCGTAATGAAAGAAAAACTCGAAGAATACAAAATAGTGTTTTTTATAATCCTGATGGCACTTTTTGGTTCTACGGCGGCATTTTTCAAAATTGCCTTAAGAGAAATGCCGATAGATATGTTTACTTTTCTTCGTTTTCTCTTTGCCCTACTCGCGTTTGCGCCGTATTTTTTGACTAAGCCATCGGAGGTCGTCGCTAATAAGAAGAAACTTATTTTAATTTCGCTGGTTGCAGTTGCCAATGTACTTCTATTTATATTCGGTCTCAAACACACCACCGCCATTATTTCCGGCATGCTTTACGCCGGAGTGCCGTTGGTCACTGCCGTGCTTGCATTTCTGATCATCGATGAAAAAGTCAGTCTTAAAAAATGGTTCGGAATTTTTACAGGATTTTTCGGAGTATTAATTATTATA
>MFVH01000009.1:0-5514 GCA_001786015.1 Candidatus Nomurabacteria bacterium RIFCSPLOWO2_01_FULL_46_18
CAATCACGCTAGCATCATCGACGCTTTCAAGCTCTGTAAAAAAGAATCGCTGGTGAAAAGAATTTATCCGCACGGAGATCTAGGCACACTGGAACAGATGCTCGAAGAAGATAAAGAGAAAGATTATCGATTTAAAATTATAGTGACGGATGGGGTATTCTCGATGGAAGGATACTTGGCGGATTTACCGAAAATAAAAGAGCTGGCGGAAAAATACCAAACGCTTCTTTTCGTAGACGACGCGCACGCAGTAGGAGTCTTGGGGAAAACCGGCGCGGGAACTCCGGAACATTTCGGGCTCCACGGCAAGATCGACGTGCTCTCCGGAACTTTCGGCAAGGCGCTTGGCGGAGCAATCGGCGGGTATATTGCCGGAAGTAAAGAAATAGTGGATCTCCTCCGGCAGAAATCTCGCACATATATTTTCTCCAATTCCCTTCCCTCTTCGGTGGTCATGGCTTCCATCCGGGCGCTAGAACTTCTGAAAGAAAAACCGGAGTTACTCAAACAAGTTAGAGATAACGCGAACTACTTCCGCGCTGAAGTAAAAAAAATGGGCTTTGACGTACTCGAGGGCGAGCACCCTATAGTACCCGTCATGATCGGAGACGCGAAACTAACGCAAGAGATCAGTAAGAAACTTCTAGAAAAAGGACTTTATGTGGTGGGACTTTGGTCCCCCGTCGTTCCCGAAGGCAAAGCGCGCCTACGTTTCCAAATCTCCGCCGCGCACACGCTTGAGCAGATCGACCGCGCCCTCGAAATCCTCGCCTCGGTCGGCAAAGAAATGAAAATAATTTGATTTAGCATTAGTGGACGACCGTCCGTTATTGCTAAATTTGCCAAGCTAGGAAATTATTTTTTTAAATTCTTTCGGTAGAGGAGATTCGATTTTTATTATTTTACTCTTAAGATTAGTAAACTCTATCGACTTGGCATGAAGGGCGAGGCGGTTGAGGCCTTTCGGACAAGCGCCTTTCGGATTGTAAAGCGAATCGCAAGCGACGGGATGGTTAAGAAATTTCATATGCACGCGGATCTGATGCGTCCGGCCGGTTTTCGGTTTTATTTCGAGATATGAAAATTTTTCAGGAGCCTCAATCCTTTTTAGCACTTTATATTCAGTAATGGCCTCCCGAATTTTACCCTTCACCCCCCGTCCAGCCAATCTTCTGCGAAAATCTTTTGGGCTTCGCCCGATTGGCTTATTGATAATCCCGTGATCGTTTTTCACCCAGCCATTCACAATAGCAACATAAATTTTTTTCACTTCGCGGCTTTGAAACTGGCGCTTTAAAAACTGATGCGCTTTCTCGTTTTTTGCGAGCACTAATACCCCAGAAGTTTCTTTATCCAATCTGTGCGCTAATTCTATTTTAGGATATTTTTTGCGAACTAAATCAAGAACTGTCTTTTCGTTGGTCTTTTCCCCTGCATGCACGAAAATTCCCGAGGGTTTATCTATCACTAGGAAATCAGAGTCTTCGTATAAAACTTTCATGCGCTCCCGGAGGGAATCGGACCCCCAACTAGGCCTTAGAAGAGCCCTGTTATATCCATTTAACTACGGGAGCCTGGTGCACGCTGAGGGACTTGAACCCCCGACCTTCTCGGTGTAAACGAGTCGCTCTACCAACTGAGCTAAGCGTGCGTGAGCTCATAAAATAACATTTTTATCTCGACGGGTCAACGATGGGTGAGGGGGAGTTTGATATTTCGGCGGATTTTTTCTCTCGTTCGGCAAAGTAGTCGAGCGCTTTATCGATCCTTTCTTTCTCTACTATTTTTGTCTGTTCTCCTGTGTCTAACCCTCCCTCTCCCGCTTCTTTGTTAATTTCCTTCAGGAGCAGAAAACCGAAAACAAAAGAGGCAACGACCAGAGCGAAAGCGAGATAAAGAACGATCTCCCAGCTAATATCCGGGTTGGCGTGAAAACCCCCTTTTTTGAATTTCTTTTCTCTTTTAAAAAATTTTATCTTCATCTTACTGAATATTTATGGAATAAAGCTTAATAATTTCATTTTAAAATTTCCTCTCCAATCGGTACCCTGTTCACTTATTTTATGCAAGTCTACGCTTATAAATTCCAACTGGTAGGGAGAATTCTCCAGGAGTAACAAGTATTTATAAACCGCTTCAAAAGTTCCGATTGTCCCCACTTCGACCAGTAGTCCGGTCTTGTCTTTGGCGACATCAACCGAAACAATTTCCGGCTTGGCGGAAACAGAAAGCGCTAATTTCTCCAAGAGGTCCAGAAATGGCACCGCATTGGAGCTTCGCGCGAAGTGGGATTCGAGCGCGACTCTTTTCTCCTCCACTTCTTTAATCAAGCGCTCGAGCGATTTTATTTCCTCCCGCCGGTTAGATTCCGCTTGCCACTTCATCTCCGTTTCGTCCGACACTTTTTTGTTTTGATTTATCCGGTTGTATAAAAACGCAAAAACGGAAAGCGTGATCGCGAGTAAGATGATCGAAAAAATGAACGGCTCTTTTTTGAATTTTCGAAAACTGCGCGCGGTTTCCATGTTAAGAAGGAATTAGAATTAAAGAAAACTGAATATTCGACCCCTTGACGAAATTGGAGATCGGCAAATCAACTTTTGTAAAAGCAATATTGTCTTCCAGCGCCCGACGGAAGAGGAGAAGCTCTTCGCGGCTTCGGGCAATCCCGCGAACGCTTATCTTTTTGCCTGCCTGCGCGGGCAGGCCTTTAGCCTCCGTTTCATAAAGGATCTGCGTAATTTTTATGTCCGGCATTTTTTTCAGCATAATTTCGTTGATGATTTTGACCGAAACCAGATATTTATTTTCCTCGGCTTGCTCGATCAAATTCAACCGGCTGTTCAAATCGTCGACGATTGTCTGCGTCTTCTGGTCCAAGAGCGGCACCGGCTCGATACTCTGCGATCCCAGCTTCTCTGCGGCGAGATTTTGCTTAACCGAAGAGAGAAAATAGGCGGGGAGCATCGCGACCAACGCGATCAGCACGGCCAGGCTAAACACAAAGAGGGTTACCGTCGTTAGCCGAAAATAGAAATCTCTTACTTTTTTCTTTTTTTCCTGATTGGGAATTAAATTAATCATAATCGAAGTCTCCTAGGGCGAGCCCTAGGGCGGCGGCAAAAGTGAGCGACTTCCGGAAATTTATCTCTGGAACGTATTTCTTGGTATCGGCAATGTTAATCCAGACATTGGCGAGTTCCACCGAAGTCCGAGTACTGGCCGAGAGATATTCGGGGAGCCCGATCAAGTTCGAATCTCCTCCGGAGAGGAGAATTTTTTTGATCGGCGGATGATCTTTCCCTTCCTCGTCCTTGTGGGTCTGCCAGTAGAGCAAGTGCTTTACAATTTCGTCCCGCAAAACAGAAACACTATTTAAGAGCACCGGAAATATTTCTTTATTCGGAGCGTTCCGTCGGAGCCCGTAATCTTTTTTCATTTTCTCCGCTTCTTCCAAGCTGATACCGAAGCTTTTCTGGATCATGCCCGCGAGCGATGCTCCACCCATATTAAAGGTGGTGGTAAAAACCGCAAGCCCCCGAGAAATGATAAAGATGCCAGTTCTGGTTTGGCCGAAATCAACGATCATGTGAGCATCCAGGTCTCCTTTCTTGATCACCGCCCGGGAAATGGCCTGCGCTTCCAACTCAAAGGACTGCACCGAGATGAAAGACTCCCGGAAAACCGAGAGATAGTTTTGAATGATGTTCTGCGGGATGGCGGCCACTTCCACTTCGATGCTTCGCGCGTCCTGGTTCAAAAACTCGTAGTCGAAAATCGCCTCCGCCGCCGGTATCGGAATGTGCTCTTCCAGAGCAAGCTCAATCCCTTCCCGTAAATTTTGCAGCCCCTCTTTTTCCAGGCGTAGATGAAAAAGGTAAACCTGCTCTTCCGGGAGAGACACTCGCACGAACCGGATCCCTTCCTCCCGCCGGAGCGGAAGGAGTACTTCCTCTTTGAGCCGTTTGGGGTCTTTTATTTTACCGGACTCGATGATCCCGGGCGAAATTTTGCGCTCTCCGAAACGCTCCATCCGGATGCCATCTTTGGTGACGTTGAGCTCGACAAACTTGAGTGATTGGTCGGAGATATCCAGGCCGAAAGACGGCGCCATTAGAAACTTCGGCGTCGGGAAAAAACGATAAAATGATTTCCGAATCATTACTCTTAATTATATCAGGTTTTTCCTATCCAAGTATCTCTGCAGAATGAGCGCGGCGGCCGAAGCGTCTACTCGCGCTTTCCCGAAACGTCTTGCTTCGACTGAAGTCAGAAACTCTTTTTCCTTGCGAACTGGGAGATTAAACTCTTGTTCCAGTTCGGAAATAAATTCTTCGATTTTTTGTGAAATCGGGTTCGGCGCGCCTTTGAAATCCACAGACTCCCCGACAACAATTTCTCCAATATTTTTTCCTTCAATTATTTTTTGCAGTGACTCAAGTGTGTTTTTATCGTTGTCCAAAATAACTTCCGGGAAAGCTAGAGTTCCTCCCTCGTCTGAAGTCGCAACTCCGATTCTCTTGGTCCCATAATCAATGCCCAGATAGCGCATTAAAAAAGACTAGCATGAAAAACGGCTTTCTGTTAATATCGGGACACTAACAGTTTGATGGTAAGATATAAAAAAGGAGGGTTGCGCCGAATGGTAAGGCACTTGTCTTGAAAACAAGCGGGCGAAAGCCCTTAGAGGTTCGAGTCCTCTACCCTCCGCAAGTACTAACCATGTAGATTTGACATGAACTATGGGAAGTTGTAATCTTTTTTTGTAGCTCAACTCTCAAACAATTCTCCCGGAGCCGTTCTTTATGACACAGGATAAGGGTTTGCCTGTGATTACTAAATCACGGGAGTGCGGTAGCTGTACCGCCTGTTGTAAAACTCACCAAATACTCGAGCTAGAAAAGCCAGCCGGGGTTTGGTGTGAACACTGCAACATCGGTCATGGATGCAACATCTATGGTGACCACCCACAGGGATGCAAGGACTTTGCTTGCGAATGGCTTAACGGGCTCTTGGCAGAGGCTGACAGACCAGACAAGACCAAGATCGTACTAGACTACCTTGATCTAAAAGATGCTGGTAGAATCACTGGTAGAATCTTTGCGCTCTTTGAGGTAAGTGAGGGTGCACTTAGTGGCAAGTTTGCTGAAAACTTGACCACTAGCATCTTGCTTCAAAATGGAGTGGTCTTCCATTTTCCCATTAACGGCAACAATAAGTTGTTGTTTATGGGTGGGGGTGCTGATTTGCCGGAGAAGCTTTCAATTCGGATTAATGGAAAGAACACTGACGTAATCCCCATACAGAGGAGATGAACAGTGGATACTTGCGGTATCATCGCACCCAGGCAATCGGATATTATCGGTTATCGTGAAGATAAATACTTAGCAGAGTGCATCTGCCCAAAACACCACCTCGGTCCGCATGTCATCAAGACTCCCGAAGGTCGGTACTTTGACTGGGAGGACGATTGGGAGTGTGGTTGTTGCGAACCCGATGAAGACGAACACTGCT
>MFVH01000009.1:5558-7744 GCA_001786015.1 Candidatus Nomurabacteria bacterium RIFCSPLOWO2_01_FULL_46_18
AACAAGGGGCGGAGATAACATCTCACGCCCCTGGAGTTTTTTTATACAATAATTATTTGGCGCTAAAATCTTCAAAGCAGATCGAATTCATACAATACCTTTTTGTCGCAGGACTTCATATTGTTCTGGTGTTAATTTTTTCTTGAACTCTTCTTCATTTTTAGGCATGTTGTCATTCATATATTTTATTTGTTTAACCAAAGGTAAAGGTAAAAGCTTGTAATCCTGCTTTTGGAACCACAATACGAAGCACGTGTTTCCCATAGTCTGCATCCTGGATGAGCGTATAGAGTGTTTCGTCCTTAATAGTTACTTTCTTTACAAACACATCATCTTTATATATCTCTATCTCAACACCTCCAGCTGATCCTGCGGTTATGTAAACATTTTTTGCCTCGTATTTAAAAACAATGCTCGCTGTGTTTTCATTTTCCGCATATTCGTAGCTGAAACTCCAAATTCCTTCAAGGTAAAGTTTGTTGGGAGAAATACTTTCTGGTAAATAAAAGACTTGCTCTTCTCTCGCACTAGCTACACCATTTCCCAAAAACTCATTCCTAGCCCAACCAAAATATACTTCCGGACTTTTTACCTTGCCAGATTCCACAGACACGACATTTTCTGGCTTTGATATATTTGAGGACACCTCTATATTCATACCTAGTCTATCCGCCCGTTCTCGAAGAGCTTTTTGTATCGCAACTTCTGTTTCTTTATATTGACCTTCTCCGGCATGATCATAGACAATATATCCATCTATGTCTATCAGGTATTTCCTGGGCCAGTATTGGTTTTTGTACGCATTCCATGTGGAAAAATCGTTATCAAGTACCACGGGATATTTTATACCAAAATCTTTTACAGCTTTTTCAACATTCCTTTGAACTTTTTCAAAAGAAAATTCCGGAGTGTGAAGACCGATAATGACAAGCCCTTCATCTTCATATTCTTTGTGCCACTCATTTAGATACGGAATAGTGCGTTGACAATTTATACAGCTATACGTCCAAATGTCCAACAACACAACTTTTTTACCCTTAAATTCACTTATGGTTATGGGTAAATTATTTGTATTTATGAAACCATCGGGAGTGCTGATGTCGGGCGCAAGGATGAATTTCTTACTTTTCTCTTTAATGTTTAAGAATAACTCTTCGTTCCCCTCAATTTTGTCTCCTACTTCAGTATTTTCATCTACGCTTGAAGCGCCATTTGTAATCATATCTTTTTTATCATTTTTTTCTAACAACTTTTGTTCAATTTTGGTTACATCTAAAAATCCTGCATCGAGTAGACTAATTTGAAGCTTTTTGTCATATCCAGAAATAATAGCGATGGCGACTAAAATGAAAATAACTCCGAATATCTTTTTAAACCATCCTCTAGGATCTGAAACTTTTCCGACTTTCACCATAATGCGTTCACCCAAAAGAGCGACAACTATAAGAGCGAGCGATAAGCCTAAAACATAAGTAAAAAGGTAGACGATTCCCAAGAAAAACGACACTGGTAAAACTGTAGCCAGAATAACAAAGTAGGTCGGACTGCAAGCAGAAAAAATAGGTCCGAGCGAGGCCCCGATTATTACATCTCCCCAGACACTATTCTTTTGATATCCCGTTGTTAATACTTTATTTGATTTAATGCTCAAAGTGTTTGCAAAGGAAAACTTTTCCCATAGATTGGGAAAAACCATAGTTAAACCAAATAAGAAAATAATTCCACCAGAAATCCACTTCCAGAAATCTTGAGGAATGTTGATTAACAAGGAGCTTGCCTTAAGAAGTAGTGTGAATAGTATGACCGAAATCCCAAGCGATGCCACAACCACAAAAAGTCTTTTCCTGCTTGGGGTAGTGTCCGTGATAGAGTGCCCTATTATCACGGGAAGGAGGGGCAGAATACACGGCGCAAGCACCGTGAGTACTCCCGCGATAAATGAGATCAGAAGAAGCAACATGTTATTTTACTTCTGATACGAGCGCCGAGAGTGTTGGACTACCGCTCCACTTTTTGATTAGGTTTCCGTCTTTATCAACTTGCACAAATGTATGCTGATAAGTAACGCCGTACTTTTGTTTGAGCGCAGTAGAGTTATCATAATTTACATCAAGGATAGCCAGGCTTCCCGGAATTTCTGAAAGATTCGCTTTAATATCCGCGTCTACCGTTCTACAAGTCGGACA
>MFVH01000009.1:7839-10847 GCA_001786015.1 Candidatus Nomurabacteria bacterium RIFCSPLOWO2_01_FULL_46_18
GGATTCGTATGAGCCAGCCTTTGTCATGATGTCGCCTTTGTCCATCATGCTTGTTTCATCTTTTTTCATCATCGCGGCGTCATTTTTTGAACTATTGCTCGACGAATAGATACCTACTCCTGCCACAATTACTAAAATGACCACTATCCCAATAACAAATGCTTTATTCATAAAATTATGTTGGTTAATTTGATAATAATGTTATGAATCCAGTATAGTAAAAATCAAAACAGATGTAAAGCCGACTTTACATTGTTTCTGTGGATAACTTTATTTATAGATTTTTGTCGCTCCAGAAACGAGTACTAATTTTCACTATTATCATAACTACCAAAGCAATGACCAACCACGAGTCTACTCTGTGTGAGTATCCCTGTATAACGATGCCGAGCATGAGAATCGCCGATCCGGCAAGAAAAGCATTTCGCCCCGCAAGTGAACGGTTTACATTATCGCGTTCATCAAATACTTTTTCTTTCAGAATAAAGCTCGCAAATATGCCAAAGAGGACTAAAAGAATAGCCAACATTCCCATCACCATCATATCTGGCATCCAAAAATTAAAAGGATTAAGAAGCAAAACCGCCAGCACAACTAGCGTGAGGGGAATTATTATTTCTTTTGTGATTTTATTTTTCATAAGATATTTTAAAAATATATTCGACGGGTAACTTAAAGAAATCGGCGATTTTAAGGGCAAGCAATACAGACGGTGTATAATTTCCTTTTTCAATCGCGATAATTGTCTGGCGACTTACTTTTAGTTTTTCCGCAAGTTCTTCCTGCGTGATACTTTTTTTAGTCCGTAATTTATTCACTTCATTTGAAATATATTCTCGCATGATTTGTAATACAAGTTTACATAATCAAACTAAAATGTCAACCTGAATTTACATTCCTCGTCGGGATTGGTTTCAAAAAAGGTTCGAATTTCGTCCAACAGACACCGCTTTAATCCCTAGTGATTTCCCTAGGGATTGGTATAATTGATAGATAATATACGGAAAATAAATAAAACCGAAATAAAAGATTGGAAGAAATAGTGTTATAATTGTAAGATGGAAAATCGAGAAAAATTAGAGTGGTCAGCGCCGGAATATGAAGAGAAAGAACGGAGCCGAGATTGGTTCTGGGCGCTTGGGGTGATTATCGTGACCGCAGCCTTGACTTCGATTATTTTCCAGAATTATTTCTTCGCAGCCTTGATCGTCTTAGGCGGAGCGCTCCTCTGGATTTTCGCCAAGAGGCCGCCGGAAATCATCACTTACGAATTGAATAATCAAGGCCTGAAGATAAAAACTCGACTTTATTCGTACGAAAATATAAAATCCTTCTGGGTGCAGAACGAAGAGAAAGAGGGAAAAATTTTAAAGCCTCTTCTTTTTCTGCACACTGAAAGATTTTTCATGCCGATAATTTCGATCCCGATCGAAAAAGCGCACGCATTCAGTCTCCGCGAAATATTTCTCGCTAAAAATGTTCCGGAAGAAGAAATGCGCGAGCATCTCTCGGAGAAAATAATGGAATCGCTCGGATTCTAGTAAAAATGGCCCCGTAGTTCAACGGATAGAACACAAGATTGCGGATCTTGTAATCCAAGTTCGATTCTTGGCGGGGTCAGAAGATAAAAGTAAGAAAGCCATATTTTTGTCAAGCAATTACTTGACATTTTTAAGGCATGTGATATATTACCGCTAGATTGGCAAGCATCCCGCTTGCCTAAGTCCTTCGACTTTAGCCCTGGGGGGCCCATGAAGAATATGTACCTAGTGCTCGCCGCGCTTTTGCTGGGCTCGATCCCAGTCGAAGCGCAGAAAACCCCGGTGTGCCAACTCGGCACACCATTCGCCATCAACCCCATGCGTCCGCTCGCTCCAGGAGAAAGCATCGTCAAGGCCGAAGGTGGTCCGGCGGTCATCTCCCAGCGGGAGAAACTGGGCTCTACTCACATCGTTTACCGTCGGTGCATCATTCCGGCGGGAACCGAGATCGTATGCGGCCTCAACGGCTGCTGGATCAAGGAGTGTGGCAACGGGGTATGGCAGACCGAAGGATGGTCTCTCCCGTTACCGGTTGCTCGCGTTGAAAAAGGTGACCGCGGCGACGTCGGTCCGATGGGACCTATGGGTCCGCAAGGAATCCAGGGTCCTCCGGGTCCGACAGGTCGCGACCCGATCCCGCTCAACATCGAGTGGGAGAAACGGGATGGAGGCATCAGCTCGGGTACACTACTCGGCGTACTCGGAATTGTTGTCGCCGGGTTTACAACCTGGCGAGTCATCGACGCCCTCGACAACGGCGACGATGACTCGGGCCGGCCGCCACAGGTCACAAGTGATTCGGTGACCCAGCGATGCCAAAGCACCGGCGACACGGGATGCCCATCGGGCATCTCGGCGTCACTCGCCCGCTGGGACGGGCTGAAGACGAAGATTCCCCTCCTCAATGAAGGGTCTCGAATCTCCGTGAGCATCCCGGAGGTCCGGGTGGGAGCCAGGATTTACTTCCGGCTCCCGTAGGAAACGGGGAGTTGGGGGTTTGAACAACCTCCAGCTCTCCCGCTGTTCAAAGCAATTAAAAAATTTGATTGTTTTGAAAAGTGAAAATTGTTTCAGTTTAATATTAAAAATTTTAAAATAGTTATGAACAATAAAATAAAACTGTCGGTTAATTTATTTACAATAGCCTTGATCGTATTGGGAGGGTTTTTTATACTTTTTGCCAAAGAAGCTCCGGTCTCCGCGGATAATGTGGACATTTCCTGCAGCAACGCAACTCTCTGGGGCACAGTCTACACTAGTGGTGAAAACACGGATGCTTGGTTTGAATGGGGTCCGACAACTTCGCTCCAATACATGACGCCAGTACAGAAGTTCAGCGGCAACAAATCCAGCTATACTTTCAGTCAATTTCTGTCTCCACTTAAAGAAAATACCACCTACTACTGGCGAGCAATGGCGCAAAATAAATTCGGGACGGCAACTGGCAGTATAAAATCTTTTACAACT
>MFVH01000009.1:10874-11112 GCA_001786015.1 Candidatus Nomurabacteria bacterium RIFCSPLOWO2_01_FULL_46_18
TCTGTAAGCATTTTCGCAAACGGACAGGGCGGATCAACGACAATCCAAGGCGGACAGGGAGCAAGCATCACCTGGACCGCGCAACCACTGACCTCCGCCAACTTAAACTGCAACGGTTCCGGAGGCGTGGGTATCTGGCCCGGAGGGAAACCACTGACTGGCCGCGCGGATTTCAACTTAACTTCAACAACTACTTTTGCAATTAACTGCGTGGACTCGGCCACAGGACTCTCAGCAA
>MFVH01000009.1:11188-11489 GCA_001786015.1 Candidatus Nomurabacteria bacterium RIFCSPLOWO2_01_FULL_46_18
AAATCCAACCGTAAATATCTTCGCCGACCAAACTTTCGTGAATTTTGGAAATTCAACTATCATCCGATGGTTTTCTTCGAACGCGACTTCTTGTCAGGCATCGGGTGGAACCAACGGCTGGAGCGGGGCGAAAAATCTCTCCGGCTCCTTTTTTACCGGTTCGCTTAGCAACTCTCAAAATTACTTTATTACTTGTTTCAACAGTTCCGGACAATTTGCCAGCGGTTCTGCGGTAGTGCAAGTGGGTAATCAGCCACCACCTCCGCCGCCTCCACCTCCTCCTCCACCTCCGCCGCCACCT
>MFVH01000009.1:11498-14776 GCA_001786015.1 Candidatus Nomurabacteria bacterium RIFCSPLOWO2_01_FULL_46_18
ATTCGCTGGAGTCCGACCAATAACCCGACCAGTTGTCAGGCTTCCGGCGGAACAAATAACTGGAGTGGGCTCCGCAGTACATCATCCAATTCTTCTTTCTTCACTGGATCTCTTTCTAGCACAACTACTTTTTCAATGGTTTGTTCAAATAGCGCGGGGCCTTCGCAGTTTGAATCAGTGACGGTTCAAGTTGGCACTCAACCTCCTCCACCGCCGCCACCTCCGCCTCCGCCGCCGCCGCCGCCAGTAAATCCAACCGTAAATATCTTCGCCGACCAAACTTTCGTGAACTTCGGCGGATCAACAATTATAAGATGGACTTCAAATAGTGTTGTTATATCCTGCCAGGCAAGTGGTGGAACTAATGGCTGGGCAGGACCCAAACCTCCTTCTAATTCCTTCTTCACTGGCACACTCAATAGTTCTCAAAATTACTTTATTACTTGTTTCAACAGTTCCGGACAATTTGCCAGCGGTTCTGCGGTAGTGCAAGTGGGTAATCAGCCACCACCGCCTCCACCTCCGCCGCCGCCGCCAGCGCCAGCTCCAATCCAACCGAGCGTTGATATTAGCGCCGATGATACTAGCATTAACTTTAAGGGCAACACCTTAATTCGCTGGACCTCAAACAGCGCGGTTGTCTCCTGCCAGGCCTCCGGTGGATCAAACAACTGGAGCGGGCTCCGACCTCCTTCAGGAAGTTTCTTTACCGGGAATTTAACTTCGGATAAAACTTACAATATTACCTGCTTTAACAGCGCCGGCGCTTCTGACTTTGACTCGGTAACGATAAATGTTGATGAAGAGGATAACGATAATGGAAATGTCTCGGTTGATATTAGGGCCGATGATACCAGTATTGATGAAGGAAACGGCACTCGAGTCCGCTGGGAATCGGACAACGCTGATTTCTGCGAAGGAGACGGGGGAGCTAACGGATGGAACAATCGGGACCTGGATACCGATGGCTCATTTAATACCGGCGATCTCTCTAGGGACACCATTTTCCGCATTACCTGTTTTGATGATAACGGAGATTCTGATAGTGACTCGGTTACAATCAACGTAGACGAAGACAATAATAATGATAGTGGGAACGTCTCGGTTGATATTAGGGCTGATGATACCAGTATTGACTTCGAAGGTTTCACTCGTATTCGCTGGGAATCGGACAACGCTGATTTCTGCGAAGGAGACGGAGGAGCTAACGGATGGAACAATCGGGACCTGGATGAAAACGGTTCATTCAATACCGGAAGTTTAACCAGAAATACAACTTTCAGAATTACTTGTGAAAATGATGACGGAGATTCGGACAGCGATTCGGTGACGATTCGAGTGGGAGATGAAGATTTTATTCCTTCCGATAATGCCCCGACAGCTGTCACCACGAGCGCGATAAATATCACAACCGCTAGCGCCCAGCTAAACTCGCTTATCCTTAATTCTTCCACTTCTTCCGCCACCGCCTGGTTTGAATGGGGAACCACCCCAAGCTTGGGTTTTATCACTCTTCGTGATTCGGTTGGAACCGCTCCTTCGGTTATTCACTCCGCTACTATCACCGGTCTTCTTCCGGGAAGAATTTACTACTACCGGGCTTCCGCCGAAAATACTTCTGGCCGATCGAACGGCTCGATACTTAGCTTCATCACCAACGAAGTCCCGGGAGTGGTGGCGATCCCGCCCGCGGCTCCCCGCACCACAACCATCGTCCGGGGCGTAAGCACGTCACCCTTGGTTATGTTAACCATCGACGGCGGGGCGGAGTTAATTACTGTCGGCGAGCGACGCTACTATCAAGTAACCTGGGAAAATGTTTCGAGCCAAACCTTAGAAAAAGTAGTCCTTCGGGTGCTCCTTCCACAGACAATGGTCTTCGAGGGGGCGAACAGGGGGGAATTTTCCGGCGCGGATAATTCGCTCAACCTCGACATCGGCACACTGCGACCGGGCGAAGGCGACGACTTGTTTATGGTTGCGTCCGCGGGCCGCAATATCCAAGATGGGGAACTTATTGTAATTGTCGCTAATCTGATCTACACCGATCCTTCCGGCCTTCAGGGAGATGCTCTTGCTTATGCAACTCACCGAATGGCAAACGCCGGCTCGGTCCTCGGAGCAAGCGCTCTTTTTGGGGGAGACTTCCTGCCCAATACTTTCTTCGGCTGGCTTGTCTTATTGATTCTGCTTCTAATTCTGATTGCTCTGATCAGACATCTGTATAACCAGTTCACCCGGCCTAAGCCAACGCCCATTCCTTAAGCTCGGAATAAGGGACCTCCCCGCAAATCCATTTTTTGGTTTTTAAATTATAGAAAAAAGGCACCCCGCCGCAGAGACCCTTGTCCAGCTCGAACAATTTCTTTTCGTTTTCCAGGTTGTGCCAAACTTCCAATCTTTCAACTTTTACGCCTTCTTCGCTCTCCAGGCGTTCCACCAACTCGCGCATCCGCGCGCAATGCTCGCATTCGGTGCCGTAAAATTCCAGTAAATGCGACATTACTTTACTAACTTAGACAAGCGAGATTTCTTGCGAGCGGCGTTGTTTTTTTTGATTATTCCCCCTTTGGCCGCTTTATCGATTGCCTGAAAAACCGAAGAGAGCAACTTTTGCGCTTCTTTTTTGTCGATTTTGACGAGCTTTTCAAATTTCTTAATCAAGTCTTTCATCGCGCGCTTTTTACGGTCATTATACTCGCGCTTGCGCAAAGATCCGCGAATCGCTTTTTTGGCTGATTTGGTGATTGGCATGGGAATAATTTAGCAGAAACCTATTTTAAATGCAAACCCCGCCTTTCGGGGGAGACGGGGCAAGTATGATATGATTAAAAGCATGATCGGAAGTATTAGGGGGAAAGTAGTTTTAAAGACGGAGAAATTTCTGATTCTGGAGGCGGGCGGGGTGGGATATAAGATAAATACCTCATCGGATACTTTAGCAAAAAGCGGAAAGGCCGGGGAAGAAATTTTTCTCTGGATTCATACTCATGTCCGCGAGGATGCGATCGATTTGTACGGCTTCCTGGACCGGGAGAATTTGGAATTTTTTGAAATGCTGCTTGGAGTCCCGACAATCGGCCCGAAATCCGCCCTGGCAATCCTTGGGATTGCGACGATTGAGACACTAAGAAAAGCGATTTCGACCGGCGACACCGCTTACCTGACGAAAGTTTCCGGCATCGGCCGGAAAACGGCGGGGAAAATCGTGGTGGAATTGAGAGATAAAATTGGCGAGGAAAAAGAGGGGGTCTCGCTTCAGGGAGAACTCGACGTGC
>MFVH01000009.1:14974-18468 GCA_001786015.1 Candidatus Nomurabacteria bacterium RIFCSPLOWO2_01_FULL_46_18
GCGGCAGAGCGGAAACATCGCCAATCCTAAATTTTTTCCAAAATTCAGGAAAGAAATCAAAAATAAAAAAATTCTTTCAGTTGAAAGGAGGGCAAAAAATATTTTAATCAACCTTTCGGGCAATCGCACGATCTTAATCCACATGAAAATGACCGGGCATCTGTTGTACGGCGCGTACAGCAAGTTAAAAGCTAAAGGTGGAAAATTGAAAGTAGTCGAGAAATGGGAGCCTAGGGACAAAGGCCCGTTGCAAGATCCATACAACAGATTTTTGCACGTAGTTTTTACTCTATCGAACGGAAAGCATTTAGCTTTTTCGGATGCAAGAAAGTTCGGCAAAATTACTTTGATAGACAGAAAAACTGCGCACGATACTAAGCACTTAAACAATATCGGTCCGGAGCCGCTGGATAAAAAATTTACACTGGAGAAATTTAAAAAAGCTCTAGCTAAAAGACCAAATGGGAAAATAAAATCAGTACTTATGGACCAGAGTGTTATCGCCGGCATCGGTAATATTTATTCGGATGAGGTTCTCTGGCGCGCGGGAGTGCGTCCAGAGCGGAGGGTCGCAACCTTACTTCGTCAAGGCTCTGTAGGGCGAGAGATCAAAAGAATTTTTAAAGCAATGAAAACTGTTCTCTCGAAAGGTATCGACTTCGGCGGGGATTCGATGTCGGATTATCGCAATCTTCTGGGCAGGCCCGGGAAATTTCAGGAGCACCATAAAGTTTACCAGCTCACCGGCGAAAAATGCCAGAAGCGAGGTTGTCGCGGCATTATAAAAAGAGTGATGATAAACGGCCGCAGCGCCCACTTTTGTTCCGCTCATCAAAAATAACATTGTTTACTTAACTGACGGTCGTTAGAGTAGTAAACATTACAGATTGCGTATTCGAAATAATGCGATTCCTAAAGAAACTGAAACATTGAGCGACTCTTTTTTGCCGCGCATAGGGATTTCGGCGACAACATCGCAAAGTTTTAGAATAGATTTAGGAATTCCGGTTACTTCCGCGCCCACGATGAATAGGTTTTTGGTTTTAGGTTTTAGCTTTTTGTAATCTACTGAACTCTCATCTTGCTCAATAGCGATAACCTGAAAATTCTCATTTTTTAATTTAGCAATAAGCGCGGGTAAGCTTTTTTTCTGCTCCCATCCCACGTACTCCTCCGCCCCCAGGGCTGATTTAGCAATATCTTTCCTTTTTCTCCCGAAACGGTCAATCGGCGCCGGCGTGTAGCCGGTCAAATAAATTTTATCTACCCCGGCCGCATCGCAAGTCCGAAACATCGCGCCGACGTTTTCGGCACTTCGGATATTGTGCAAAATTACCATATTAGAAGAATTTAGGCTGGACATCTTCAATTCTTTGTTTCTTTTCTGGCTTTTCCTGCGCCGTTTCAAT
The DNA here is from genome assembly GCA_001786015.1 of Candidatus Nomurabacteria bacterium RIFCSPLOWO2_01_FULL_46_18. Lineage (GTDB taxonomy): Bacteria > Patescibacteriota > Minisyncoccia > Phycocordibacterales > UBA9973 > UBA9973. The sequence goes on from MFVH01000009.1 coordinate 16,384, forward strand.
CACTTCAGCCTCTCCCCCCTTTGCCTTATTTAAGGCAGCCGGAAGTTTTTTGAAAGTTTCAATAAATTGATTCATCGCCCCCGTTCCCCGAAGCGCCGCCGCCGGGTGTAGCATCGGGAAAATAAAATATTTTTCTGTTTTGAAAAGTTTCCCCTGGTCGCGGGTAATCTTGGCAACCGGCAAAAAATAATTCATCGAAAATCTGCCGAGGGGAACAATAATTTTGGGATTTATAATCTCAATTTGCCGCGTAAGGTATGGTTTATAACTTTCAATTTCTTCGGGGCTGGGATCGCGATTCTCCGGCGGACGACGCTTGACGATGTTGGTAATGTAGACATCCGCCTCCTTCCAACCGAGTTCGCGGATGGATTTCCGAAGCAGTTGCCCGGCCCGACCGACAAAGGGCCTTTTCTCCCGGTCTTCGTTAAAACCCGGCGCTTCGCCGATGAAAAGCACGTCGCAGTCTGAATTTCCTTCGCCAAAAACCAGATTAGTTTTTAGCGGCAAATTCTCGCTTTCTTCCATTTCACTTTTTAATTTCTCCAATCCAGCAATTTTATCCATCTAGAAAGTATATCAGAGCCGGTGCTTTAGCAAATTATTCTCTGGACATCGTCACTTGAGAAGCGCCCATCGCGTAGGGTGCCACTTGATACTCGACAAAGTAGAAAGTGATCGAATCCGGGAGAAGCGTAAAGACGCTGAAATTTTCCGCGTTCGATTCTGTGCCGGCGAGAAGCATATCCTCATTTGCGTTATCCCCGAACTGCCGGCGCAAATTCTTGCGGGTAAACTCGGAAATTGTTTTCAGATAGTTTGGGTTTTTGGAGAATAAATCGGAAAGAACAATTTCCTTTTTCGCGGTGATATCATAATTGAAAGAAGCGAGATTTTCATAGCCGTGAGCTCCTCCGCTATATCCACCCAAGCGCAAAAGAAAACTGATGTAATTTTTATTGACTTGAATCGGGGCCCAGGCAGTATAAAATTGGAATTTCTCCTGCCCCTCCCGCCAACTCTCCTCCGCGTCTTTTTTATGATTCTCAACTCCTTCCATTACCAAGTTCTCAATTTTTTGATTAAACTCCGCGGAAGCATCTTTAAATTGCGGATAAACAACATCAAAGGTCGCGTAAGCGGTCGGCTCCTTATAAGTTTTGTTTTCCGAAAGCGACGAATTAACCAGAAGCACAATTCCTTCTTCCTCCCCATTAAGCTCGGAACCCCCCATCTGGTAATCGGTTTTATTTTTTAAGATAAAATACGAGCCGGCTATAAGCAAGAGAATAATAACAGCTGAAATCAGTAATTTTTTCATCTGCGACAGCGAATATTAAAATTATTCCGCCAGAGACACGATGGAGCCTTCGCCCGCTTTCTCCGAGAGCTTAATCGCGATTTGCTGACCCTTCTTCCCGGACTTAACCGGCGCGTGATCAAGCTGCATCGAGGAAATTGCTTCGGTAAATTCCTTATCGCCATGTGCTACCTTGATCGTATCGCCAACCTTAAGCCCCCCGCTAAGTTCGATTACCGCCACCCCGATTTTGTCATACCAGTGGACTACTTTCCCGATTGAGTTGTTTTTTGCCATAGATTAGATAGAGTTTTTCCTAAATCGACCCTTTTAAAAATAATAGCATAAAAGGATAAATTTGCTACAATGTTCTTATGCAGAACTTAAAAGCAATTTTAGCGGTGCTTCTCGCCATTTTAATTGTCGGGGTTCTCGGCTATTGGGCGCTTCGGACGCTTGAGCCGGGGAACATCCATGTCGAAAGAGAAAAGAATCGAGCACTGGAGGAGAGAAATAAGGAATTGGAAAAAGAAGTGGCGGACTTGAGAGATCGGTTGGCATTGCTAACCCCGCCGGAGCCGGCACCCGAAGAAAATCAAGAAATCGGGCTAGAAGAAAAGCCATTGTCGCCCAGCGCGCCGTCAAAATATCAGACCCTGACCAACGACTTGCAAAAGCTCACCGACGATAAAATTTATATGAAGGTGGGATCAAAAGGAACGCGGGTAGGCACAGTGCAAACTTTCTTAAATATTTATTTTAATACCAATAAAAAAATCGACAAC
>MFVH01000009.1:18520-18670 GCA_001786015.1 Candidatus Nomurabacteria bacterium RIFCSPLOWO2_01_FULL_46_18
GTCTCCCCGCCGACGGCGAAGCCGGCCCCGCCACTTATCTCAAAATGATCGACTGGCTCTCGAAGAATTCTTGATTTTTCTTTATTTTTCTTATATATTTTACAGACCCGCCCGTAGCTCAGCCTGGTAGAGCTGCTCCCTTTTAAGGAG
>MFVH01000009.1:18746-21493 GCA_001786015.1 Candidatus Nomurabacteria bacterium RIFCSPLOWO2_01_FULL_46_18
TGGCAAAAGTCGATGTGAAGGAGGCGGGCGGGAAAGGAGCCTCATTGGGAGAAATGATAAAAGCGGGAATATCGGTTCCGCCTGGTTTTGTAGTCCTATCGCAAGCATTCGATGACTTTATTCAAACTTCGGATTTGGAAACAGAAATACAGGCAGCACTTGATAAGGTCAATCATAAGAAGATTCATACCATTGAAAATGCTTCGGAAAAAATTCAAGCGTTAATTTATCAGGCGGCCATGCCGGAGAAAATTGGGAATGCTATCCTAAGCCAATTTAAAAGTCTAAAAACGAGATTCGTAGCAGTCCGCTCCAGCGCAACATCAGAAGACAGCGCGGCGGCGGCTTGGGCAGGGCAATTGGACACTTTTTTGAATACAACCGAAAAGACACTCATCTTAAATGTTAAGAAATGCTGGGCATCTTTGTTTAATCCAAGAGCTATTTTCTATCGATTTGAAAAATCATTGCACAAGCAAAAAGTTTCGGTGGCGGTTGTGATTCAAAAAATGATTCAGTCGGAAGTGTCGGGTATAGCTTTTTCAGTTCACCCAATTACACAGGATTACAATCAATTGCTGATTGAGGCAGGTTTGGGACTAGGTGAAGCAGTAGTATCAGGTCAAATTACACCGGACAGTTATGTAGTGGTAAAACGAAATACAAAAATTTTAGAAAAAATAATAAATGAACAGTTGAGAAAATTGATAAAAAATAATCCAGTGGGTACTAGTTGGCAAAAAGTTAGCAGGCAACATCAACGGCAACAAAAACTATCTGACAAAGAAATTATCAAGTTGTCGCAACTAATAAAGAAAATTGAAAAGCATTATAATTTTCCGGTTGATATAGAATGGGCTAAAGAGAAAGGAAAATTTTACATTACGCAGAGTAGACCCATCACCACATTAACAGGCAAGATTGAAAATAAGACGGCGAAGGAAACGGATAATAAAAATAAAATCGGAAAAATCAGTAGCCGAAATTATGATTTTCTTTGGACTGTAGGATTCCCTTATCTGTATTGCTCAATGTATTTAGAGTCTGGCTACATCAAGAGGGATTTCGTTGCTTGCAACGAAGGTAGAATCCATACCCTGTTTGTTTCAAGAAATGAAAGGGAAAAACTTTCAAAACAGGGGTTGAAACTTTATACAACTGGTTTTAAGAAATATGAACATTATATTGAGAAGCAACACATAATTAACAGGATGCAATTAAATACTTTTTTGAAACAAGATTTAACAAAACTTTCTAACCATCAATTAGCTCAAAATTTTTACAAAACCATTGAACTTTGTATTCAAATGTGGAAAGATTATTTTCTTACGGAATATCACAGCTCTGATTTAGTATCTCAAATTTTAATAAGCAAGGATAATCGATACGACTTAAAACAATTGCAGAGAAATACTCACCGAATGGCAAAACTTAAATTTTGGCAACGAGAAAATTTAAACAAAACTATGTACACGCCCAGTATTTTTGATAAATATATTTCAGAAATAGAAAAACGTTTATCTTTAAAATGGGATATTAAAAATTATAGTTACCACGAACTTTTGGGTTTTTTGCAAGGTAAAAAATCAAAAAATGTTCCCGATCGTTCTAGTTTCGTAGTGCGTGGTTTATTTTCTGATAATAAAGATATTCTCGGTGAAAAGGCTGAGCAATTATTTAAGCAGTTGCAAAATATTGATAAAAATCTTAAACAATTTAGGGGTAATATTGGGAATAAAGGTTTTTACAAAGGCAGAGTAAAAATTATTCAGTTTAGTATTGATACTGATTTTAGTAAAGAAATACAAGCAATGAGAAAAGGGCAAGTTTTGGTTTCTGGTTCAACGGGACCGGAAATGATTTTGGCTTGCAAAAAAGCTGGAGCAATTATTACGGATGAGGGCGGTATTATTTCTCATGCAGCATTAGTATCAAGAGAATTAGGAATTCCAGCGATTATTGGGACAAAAGTAGCCACAAAAATTTTAAAAAATGGAGATTTGGTAGAAGTAGACGCTAACAATGGAATTGTGAAAATTTTATCATAAGGTCGTAGGTTCGAATCCTACCGGGCGGACTAAACTGTTCGAAGTAAATATTCTTCAAAAGCGGCTTCGGCGTCGCGGCCGTCTTTGCGCGCTTCCGGGAGGAGATATGAGAGTTTCCCGGCGAAATTTTGAAGTTCGGCTTCGGAAAATTTGCCGAAATTTTTTTTCAAGAGCATATCTTTTGCTTTCCAGAAAAGGACGCCAATCAATTCTTCCAAACTGACTCCGGCGGTAATCGCCTGCCGGAAATAAATCCAAAGACCGAGCTTGTCTTTCTGCGCTAGCGCGTTAGCCAAAAGAAAGCTGTTAAATCTCTCCTCTCTTTTCCCCTCTTTTTCAAAAACATTGAGTTCGGCGCGGGCTTTTTTAAAGTCATCCAAGATTGTTTTCGGTAGTTGTCCTTCGAGAAAAATAAAATAATTTTCCGACTCGCCCATTCTGTCCAGTTTAGACAAAATAAATTCTCGCGCCTCGGCGTTCTCCAAAATGCCGGAGAAAACGACCGCGCAAGTTTTAAAAAATAAGCTGGGACCGGAATAAAAGCTCTCAATCTGGAGCAGGTTAAAATCGTTCTTTCCGATCGAAAAAATCTCCGCGGCCTTCGGTATTGTTTTCATGAACTTTTCGTGGGCCAGACGCTTCCTCTCCGCGTCCTCGCCGGAGAATAAATAAAGCATAAATTTAAAATCTTACTTCCCT
>MFVH01000010.1 GCA_001786015.1 Candidatus Nomurabacteria bacterium RIFCSPLOWO2_01_FULL_46_18
AGTTTCGGCAAATTTTTTATGTGTTCGTTTTTGGCTAGATTCGGATATACTCCTCCGTAAGCAGAATGTTTTTTCGCCTGCGAATTTGATTCGTTTGCTAAAATCCTGAAAGAATTCTTGTTTGCGTCGAGTAACGTTATGCATGTATCGTCGCAACTGGTTTCAATGCTAAGAATTCTCATATGCGTGGTGAGAGGATAAACTAAGGACACACCGACGTTACTATAGTGTTATAAGTTATTTGTTTTCCCGTGCCGTTAGAATCCACGCACCACGCGAGTGTGCTGTTTGATTTTAAAGCATGTGCCACTGCATATGCGCTACCAGTACTAAAGCATGCCGCGCCGAGTCCTGTCACGTTATCAGACGCCACAATGGCTGCGTAAATATTCGAGGAAGCGAAAAATACGCCGCTGCAGTTGCTGACAGTTGGACCATAATTACCGCTTGTATCGTAGTAAAGTTCAGCCATGACTCTAATACTAGAAAGGTTTGCTTTCACAGCGGCGTCTGCCCCCTTAGATCGAGCGCTGTTTAGACTCGCAAGGACGACTGATGCAAGAATCCCAATAATAGCCACTACAACCAAAAGTTCTATAAGAGTAAAACCTTTGTTCGCTTTCACATTATTTATTATCATACTGATAATTATAGCGCAAATGGAGTAAAACTTTGTGCACGCTGAGGGGATCGAACCCCCGGCCTACTCTACGTCAAAGAGTCGCTCTACCACTGAGCTAAGCGTGCATATTTTCCTTTATCCTTTCTAGGGCTACCAAAAAGGCACCCATACGGAGAGAAGTATTGTATTCCAGCGATTTGGCGAGGATTTTTTCGGACGCATTTTCGAGGTGTCCTTTTAATTTCTCAAAAACTTCCGCTTCGCTCCAGTGCTCGCCTTTCAAATTTTGGTCCCACTCGAAATAAGAAACCGTCACGCCTCCGGAGTTCGCCAAAATGTCCGGCACGACTGGAATGTCTTTTTTAAATAAAATCTCATCCGCTTCCGGCGTCGTCGGGCCGTTGGCGAGCTCGAGCACCACTCGAGCTTTCACATTCTCGGCATTCGCTTCAGTGATTTGATTCTCAAAGGCGGCCGGGATCAAAACGTCGCATTCAAGTTCGAGCAGTTTTTCATTTGAAATATTCTCGCTTTTTGGGAAATTAGCAAGTGAGCCTGTCGTTTTTTTGTGTTCTGAAAGTTTCGTGATATCCAGCCCGTCTGCGTCGTAAATTCCCCCCTTGGAATCGGAAATAGCGATGACGGTATGGCCGTTTTGAACAAAAATTTCCGCCGCGTGCGAGCCGACATTGCCGAATCCTTGAATGGCGACATTACATTTCTCCGGAAGTCTCAATTTTTCCCGAAGCGTCTCAAAGACATAATATCCCCCCAAGCCCGTCGCGCTGTCTCGGCCCTCGGAGCCACCTTTATCAACCGGTTTCCCGGTAAAACTCGCCCCGGTTTTCTCGCCGGTAATCTTCATAAATTCATCATTCATCCATGTCATGATTTCCGGAGTCGTGTTTACGTCCGGCGCCGGCACATCTTTCTGCGGACCCAAAACATCGGCAAGTTTTTGCGCCCAGCCGCGAGAAAGCCGCTCCAATTCGCCCTTAGATAAATTCCTTGGCTCAACCGTGATTCCGCCCTTGCCTCCGCCCATTGGAAGCCCCGCCACCGAGCACTTGAGAGTCATCCAGAAGGCGAGAGCTTTTACTTCGTTGATGTCGGTTTCCGAATGATAACGGATTCCGCCCTTGTAAGGGCCGAGCGTATTATTATATTGCACTCTGTAACCCTCGAAAATTTTTAGCGCGCCATTATCCATACGCACCGGAATAGAAATCCGGATGTCGCGATCCGGCACCCGCATTTCGGCGATAAATTCGGCGCCGAGATTTTTGTTGATTTGCGCCGCTTTCTCCAGCTGGGTCATCGCGTTTTCAAATGGGTTGTGCATTGTAGTCTAAATTCTATGCGAATTTTTCCAGTATTTCAAGTTCGGCTTTGGAGTTGGCGCCAAGCGCTTCGCGGGGCTCAATTTGCACGGTTTTGATGTTTGCCTTTTGCTCGCTCGCGATTCGCAAAAGATCGGTCAAGTAATATTCTTTCTGCGCGTTATCATTGCCTATTTTTTCCAAATTTTCCCAAAGCCATTTTGCATCAAATACATAGGCTCCCGCGTTCACTTCTTTTATTTCGCGTTCTTGTGGACTCGCGTCCTTATATTCGCGAATTAGAATCTCTCCTTTTTTTCGGATGATTCTTCCGAAACTCATGAAAGTCTCTCTCCAGCCGTTGAAATCGGAAAGCGTCGTCGTTGCGACTGTTATTTTTGCCGCTGAATAAAAATGTCTTTCGAGCAGATCCTTTATCGTTTTAGAACTGATAAAGGGCATGTCCCCCTGAAGCACCAAAACATTTTTTGCCTCCGCCGATACTCCTTGCGCCGAAAGTACTGCATGCCCTGTACCCAATTGCTCTTTTTGTTCAACGTAAATACACGAGTCACCCAGTTCTTTTTTAACCAGTTCCGCTTTGTAGCCCACGACCACAACCGGTTTTTCATCGGAAACTTTTTCGACTTCCTCAAGCAAGTGCTTAATCATGTGCTTCCCGGCAAGCTCGGCCAACACCTTCGGATTCTCGCTTTGCATTCGCTTGCCCTTCCCAGCCGCCAGGATCACGATTTTTATCTCTTTCGAAACCATAATGTGCGGGGTATTGTAGCATTTTTGTTATAATTTAGGAAAGAATAAGGAAACGCGGAACTGCAAAAACTGCAAGAAAAATTTCGTTATCAAGCCGAATGATTTTGCGATTTTTGGAAAAATAAAGTAATATAGCCACATTGGCCCCATCGTCTAACGGTCAGGACATCGGCTTTTCAAGCCGGTAATCCGGGTTCGATTCCCGGTGGGGTCATACCTGTTTATAACTTTCCTTGCAAGTGTGGGTAGTTAATATACAATTAATGGGTCGGGCCGATATTAGAAATTAAGTAATTCTTAAATTATTAATCTATGTCAACAACAGTAATTGCAGTCGTTTTATTGGTTTTGTGGCTTCTGGGACTACTCACTGGTTATACAGTTGGTGGGTGGATTCACCTTCTTCTGGTAGTCGCGGTGGTTCTCTTTTTGATGCAAGTTTTTAAAAAGAAAGGCGGTTCAACGCCGATGCAGCAATAAATCAGTTTCTCTGGTTTCATTTATTAAATAAAAGTTCAAAGTAAGGGGAAAAAACACAACGCCCCTTTTCGTGTTAGCATGGATGGACGGGGAGGGTTGGCAGAATGGTAATGCACTGGTTTCGAAAACCAGCGGGCGCAAGCCCTTACAGGTTCGAGCCCTGTACCCTCCGCCTGAAATATGAAAAAACTTTCTTACGCTGTTGTAATAATTATTCTCGCGCTTGGAGTTTTCGGCGCGGTTTATTATAAAAATATAAGGGGCGCGATACCCGCGGTTTTGCCGCCCTCTGGAGATATTGTGGAAGATATAAATACCACGGATATGCCCCTAAAACTTCCGCCGGGGTTTTCGATTTCAATTTATGCCAAAAATTTAGGAAATCCCAGGGTGATGCATTATGGACCGGATGGAAAAATACTTGTTTCGGTACCGGATCAGGGAAAAGTTATTGCTCTCTCTGATAGCGACGGTGACGGCTTTGCCGAAACTCACTTCACCATCGCGGAGAATTTGAATCGTCCGCACGGGCTTGCCAGCCGAGAGAACAAACTTTACATTGCCGAGACGAATCAAGTGGGAGAGTACGATTACGCGAACGGTAAAGCAGTTAACAAGAAAAAACTTTTTGATTTGCCCGGTGGGGGAAATCATTTCTCTAGAACAATCATGTTTATGCCGTACCCAGATGAATCGAAGATGCTCGTTTCGGTCGGCTCTTCCTGTAATGTTTGCAACGAAAGCGATGAGAGAAGGGCTAAAATTTTGGAATATGATTTTGCGACAGGGAAGCTCGAAGAGTTCGCCAGGGGACTTAGGAACTCGGTCTTCATGGCTATTCACCCGGTCTCCGGTGACATTTGGGCGACGGAGATGGGGCGAGATAATTTGGGTGACGACATACCACCGGATGAAATAAATATAATCAAAAAAGGCGCAAACTACGGCTGGCCGATTTGTTACGGGAAAAATATTCACGATAACGCTTTTGACAAAAATGTTTATATTCGAAATCCATGCATGGAATCATTTGAAACGCCTTCATTCATAGATTTGCAAGCGCACTCTGCGCCGCTCGGCCTCGCATTCTTTCCCGAGGAGGGCTGGCCGGAAGAATATTGGTTCAATCTCTTGGTCGCTTATCACGGCTCTTGGAATCGCACGGTGCCTACGGGTTATAAAGTTGTGCGTGCAAGGCTCGATAGCAAAGGGGAGTATCTCGGCACGGAAGACTTCATCACCGGCTGGTTTTCAAATGGTAAAGTCTATGGCCGGCCGGTGGACATTCTGATCCAACCCGGCGGCACGATTTATATCTCCGACGACAAATCCGGAGTGATTTACCGAGTTAAATACACTAGACCAGTTTAATATTTAGCAATAAGAAGCGGTCGCTCACTATTGCTATGTTTACTACACTGACAGCCGTCAGTTAAGTAAACAAATTTAATCTACTTCGTGTGGATCGCGAGATAAATATCTTCAAGCGCCTGGACGGCGTCGCCGGCGGCGATGTTGTTCTGGTGGTAGAGGACATCGGTACAGTCGCCGGCGGCCCAGATACCGGGAGTTTGGGTTTTCTGGGTGAGGGAGTCGATTTTGATGCGATTATATTCATCCATCGGCACTAACCCCTTTACAAAAGCGGTATTCGGAATCTGACCGATTTCTACAAAAATTCCTGAAACCGGCAGCTCTATCGTCTGGCCATCCTGGGTTTTGTAAACTATTCCTTCGACGAATTTATCTCCTTTTACTTCAAGAATCTCAACATTTTTAATTGCCTTCATTTTCGGGTTTTTCAAAACTTTCTCAACCGTGATTTCGTCGGCGCGAAAGCTGTCGGAACGATGAAGAAGCGTCACCGATTTAGCGTAGGCAAGAAGCTGAGCCGCGGTTTCAAAGCCGGCGTTCCCCCCGCCGATGACGGCGACATCCATGTCGGCAAAAAGCGGTCCGTCGCAGGAGGCGCAATAAGTAATGCCCTTGTTCTCCAGCCGGTCCGCGTTTTTTGCTTCCAGTTTTCTTCGGCTGGAGCCGCTTGCGATTAAAATTGTCTTTGCCAAAAACTCGCTACCTTCTTCGGTTTTTACTTTAAATAGGTTATCCGCTTTTGCGAGAGAATTTACTTTTTCTTCTTTCACTTCCAGCGTTTGCCCTTCTCCAGTATTCGCCAAAACATGTTTTTTGAAATTCTCCGCGAGATCCATCCCGGAGAGTGATGGAGTGCCGATCCAGTTGTAGATTTGTTCCGAGACATTCGACTGCCCGCCCCATTCGGAGACGATGAGGAGTGTATGCAATCTTTTGCGGGCGGCGTAAACCGCGGCCGAGGCGCCAGCCGGTCCTCCGCCGATAATAATTAAATCATAGGTCATTTGACTATTATACACTATTAGTCAAATTATTTTTCCTTTTTACGTCGCAGGAATGCCGGGACGGCGCTCCACTCTTCGGTATTGTCGTCGATAATTATTTCTTCCACTTCTTTTTTCTTTCCCGCGTTGTTCTCAATCGTGCTGCGAATTTCTTTTTTCGCCATATCGGCATTTTCTTCTTTGAGGAATGTCGGGGTGTTGGAGAAAAGATTTTTTCGAGGAATATCGGAAGAAAAACTGGTGGCGATGACGGTCACCTTCAGTTCGCCTTTTTTCAGTTTTTCGTCGTAAATCGTGCCGAAGATGACTCTGGCGTCCTTGTCAATCGATTCGGTGATTACTTTTGCCGCTTCCTGAATTTCATGAATGGTCAGGTCCTCGCCCCCGGAGACGGCAAAAAGTACGCCCTTAGCTCCATGGATGGAAACCTCAAGGAGCGGGGAATTAATGGCCTGGAGGGCCGCTGTTTCAGCCCGCTTTTCGCCGGAAGCCGAACCGATACCCATTAGAGCCGAGCCCGCATTTTGCATCACCGCTCGAATGTCCGCAAAATCAACGTTAATTATGCCTGGGGTGGTAATCAGATCTGAAATTCCTTCGACTGCTTGGCGCAATACGTCGTCGCAGACAGCGAAAGCATTTTTTAGAATAGTATTTTTGTCGGAAACTTGAAGTAATCGATCGTTTGGAATGATGATAATCGCGTCCACTTCTTTGGCCAGTTCCTCGATCCCTCTTTCGGCGATTTTCGTTCGATGACTGCCTTCGAAAAAGAATGGTTTAGTAACAACCGCAACAGTGAGAATGCCTTGTTCCTTGGCAACCCGGGCAACGATTGGCGCCGCGCCAGTGCCGGTTCCTCCGCCCATGCCGCAAGCGATGAAAATCATATCTGTCCCCTTGAAAACATCTTGCATTTCCGATTTTGTTTCTTCAGCCGCCTTTTTACCGAGTTCCGGATCCATTCCGGTGCCGAGGCCCTTGGTTAAATTTTTCCCCATGTGAATTTTTTTCTCCGCCAGGGAATGGTGTAGGTCCTGGGTGTCGGTATTCATCGAAATAAATGTCACGCCCTTAACTCTAGAATTGATCATGTGGTTGACGGCGTTCTTGCCGGATCCGCCGATCCCGACCACCATAATTCGGGCAAAACTCTCAATAATTGGGTTTATTTTTGGCATAAAAAATTGGCTTTACTTATTATCTGATAGCATACCACGATAAAAAGAAAATGCAATCCCGCGGCCCCCTAGGGCATCAACTGCTTCAAGTTCGCCTTTATCGCGTTTTTTATATCCTTAAAGACGCCGAAGAATGAACCTTCAAGGACAGAGTCGCTGTCCCGACCGTAAATTACCAAACCCAAGGCGGTTGCCCAAGCCGGGTCGCGAAGTTTGGTTTTGGCGGAGCCAAAAATTTCGATAGCGCCGACGCGAGAGGGAAGTTTTAGGGCGGATTTTGAAAATTCCTCGAGTCCGGTGATATTGGCGCCGCCGCCGATGAAAACCACTCCCGCCGGCAAAAGCTCGTTCCTTTTTATTTTTTTAAAATGATTTTCGATCAGTTCAAAAATATCCGAGAGGCGCGCTTCGATTATCTCGTCCAGTTTTTTTCTGGAGTACTCCACCCCGACGTCTCCCAATTTTAATTTCTCCGCCGCCTCGAGCGGTATTTTGAACCCAAGCGCGATGTCGTTGGTGATATCCTCCGAACCGATCGAGAAAGTGTGGAGAGAAATGAGCGAGCCGTTCTCATAGACTGCTATCTTGGTTGTCTGGGCTCCAATGTCCACCAACGCGGTGCCGACGATTTTTTGTTTTTCCGAAAGAACCAGTGAATGCGCCGCCACCCCGCTCGCCACCACGTCCGTTGACTCGACTTTCGCGGACGCCATAACTTCCAGCAAATCTTCCAGATGCTGACTGGAATAAGTGACGTACAAGGCCTTAGCTTCAAGCTTGGTGCCGCGCATGCCCTCGGGTCGGCCCAGCACGTCCTTTCCGTCCAGACGGAAGGAGGTCGGGAAAACATGGACAATCTTTCGGTTACCCAAATTTAAATTGTCTTCACACTCTTCCAGCGCGTGCTTTACATCTAAATTGGTGACTTCGCCGTCGGCCTTGGAAACCATCGCCAGGCCCGAGCTCGTCTCTCCGCGCAGACTTGTTCCGCTTACGGAAATGATGGCGCGGGTGATCTTTAGCTCGGAGCTTTTCTCCGCCCCCTCCAGCGCTTCTCGGACGGAGTCTCTGGCCAGCTCCAGATCGACGACATAACCGCGCCGGACACCCAAAGTCTGGCTTTCGCCCAAGCCGATAATTTTAGGATATTTTTCGCCCCTTAGAAATTCTCCGACGACGACGCGCGTCCTCTCTGATCCCAGGTCTATTCCGATCGAGATATTTCTCATAGTATTTTTTCTCCGCTTTCTCCATTATACCGCCATGGCGCATTCCTTTCAAATGAAGCATTCCGTGGATAACCAAAAAGCCTTCCCACTCTTGGTAAGTCTTCTTCGATTTTTTTGCCTCGCTCGCAATTACGCTTGGGCAGAGCAAAATTTCTCCTTCGCTCTTCGCAAGCGGGAAAGCGAGCACGTTGGTCGCTTTGTCCTTGCCCCGGTACTTTTTATTTATCATTCTGGATTTCCGCGAAGAAATAAAGCCCACCGAGAGGGAATATTCCCTTCCCAGAATTTCGTTCTTTATCTTCCGAAACATCGTTTTATTTTATTTTGCCGAGTTTGCGGAGTCTTTCAATTTCCTTCCGGCGCGCCAATCGTCGAAGGGCGTTCTTTTTGATTTTAAGTTTCGATTCTTTTCTTTCGCTGTAGCGGTTGCCTTTCACTCCTTGAATGATTCCGGATTCCTGAATTTTACGCGAAAAACGGCGCAAGATGCTGGAGCTTGCTTCGTTCGGATTTTTCCTCACTTCGATTACGGTTTTAGCCATGTTGTTTCAGATTACCATAAAAAAAAATTCTTGCAACTCGCATTAAAAATTGGTAGGATAATAAATAATGAAGGCAACCGGCAGTTATATAACCAAAGAGAAAAAGCAAGAACTGGAACTGGAATTGGTAAATCTGAAAGGCCCAAAGCGCAAAGAAATCATTGAGAGCTTGGAATATGCCAAATCACTCGGTGACCTTTCAGAAAACGCGGAATATCATCAAACCCGTGAGGATCAGGGCAAGCTCGAAGCGCGGATCGCCCAAATCGAACAGATTTTGCAAAATTCGGAAGTAATCTCGCGAGCCGGCGGAGAGATCGTCGATATCGGCTCTTTTGTCACGATGCAGAAAGAGGGGGGCAAGGGAGAGAAAACTTATCAAGTGGTGGGAGCCCTTGAAGCGGATACCGTTTCCGGGAAAATTTCCAACCTGTCTCCGATCGGCCTGGCCATGTTCGGCAAGAAAAAGGGCGATAAAATTTCTTTCAAAACTCCAAGCGGCGAGACCGTCAATTACAAAATTACTAAAGTTTTCTAAACCTATGTCTTCGATTGAAGAGATCAGGAACACTCGAATAAAAAAACTTGAAATTCTAAGGAAGAAAGGCATTAATCCTTACCCATCGGAGTCGAAGCGAGAACTTTCATTGAAAGAAGCGCGAGAGAAGTTTGCCGCGCTTGAAAAGTCCGGCGCCGAGAAGTGGCTGGCCGGAAGAGTGATGTCGATTCGCGGGCAGGGGAAGATTATTTTTGTGACGCTCAACGACGGCACCGACCGCTTTCAAGCGCTGCTCAAGCAAGATGTTTTGGGCGGAGAGAAATTTAATTTATTTGAGGAAGCAATCGACATCGGCGACTTTGTCGAGCTACAAGGAATATTTCTTAGAACCAAAAGCGGAGAAGAGACAATTGAGGCGAAAGACTGGCGCGTGCTTTCCAAAAGCTTAAGGCCTCTGCCGGAGAAGTGGCACGGGCTCGAAGATGAAGAAATCAAGCTTCGCAAAAGATACTTGGACATTTTAACCGACCCGGAAGTTAAAAAAATATTCATCGACAAAAATAAATTCTGGACCTCGATGAGGCAATTTATGGTAAAGAGCGGATTTCTGGAAATGGAAATGCCAACCCTGGAGCCCCTGCCGGGTGGAGCGGAAGCGGAGCCGTTTGTGACTCACCACCGAGCGCTTGATGAGGATTTTTATTTGAGGATATCGCTGGAGCTTCCGCTTAAAAAGATGCTGGTCGCGAGCTACGAAAAAGTTTTTGAGATCGGGAGAATTTTCCGGAATGAAGGAATTTCTTCAACCCATCTTCAGGATTACACCCAGATCGAGTTTTACTGGGCCTACGCCGATTTTCCGACGCTCCTTAATTTTATCGAGGAGCTTTACCAATACGTAATCAAAGAAACTTTTGGAACTTTTAAAATCAAATTCCGCGAGCAAGAGATGGATTGGGAGGGGAATTGGGAGCGAGTCGATTACCTCGAACTTTTCAAAGAGAACACCGGGATTGATTTGGGCGAAGCGAAGGATGCGGAGTTAAAAAAGTATTTAGATAAAAAAAATGTGAAATATGAAAGTTTTACGGAGCGTGGACGCTTGCTCGATCTGATTTTTAAAGAGGTGAGGAAAAATGGAATTAAATGGCAAGGAGTGAAACCAAAAAAGCCTTTCTTTTTAATCAATCAGCCGATTGAGCTTGAACCACTTGCCAAAAGAGATGAAAAAAATCCGAAAATTGTGCAGAGGATGCAGGTAATCGCTTACAGCATGGAATTAGGGAAAGGTTTTGGGGAACTCAATGATCCGCTGGATCAGCGCGCCCGCTTCGAAGCGCAGATGAAGCTTCGGGAGAAAGGGGACACCGAAGCGCAGATGCTCGACGAGGATTATTTGGAAGCGATGGAATACGGCATGCCGCCCTGCGTCGGCTTCGGAGCCAGCGAACGTCTCTTTAGTGTTCTCAAAAACATCTCCGTCCGCGAAGGCGTCGTTTTCCCGCTGATGAAGCCGAGAAAGTAGAATTTTTTCTTACTACACTAACGGCCGTCAGTTAGGTAAGATTTTTTATGCTTTCTCCAAAAACTAGAAACCGCTTGAGTTCCTCAAGCGGCACTACGCGTCTTTACTACTCAAATGATGTACTGATGTACTATTGTTCCGCCCCCGCCCGGCAAGCCGCCGGACGGGGGATTCTTGCAAATCAAGAGAGGAGTGTTCCTATTTCCTCCCATCCCGTTTTCGCCGACCCTCGAAGATCTGGGGTTTCGGGAAACTCCCCGTGACCCCAGTTCTGCATAGGGGGTTGCTCTGTTGACTCCTTCGAGCGTGGCCCAGAGGCCCATACCCAAAGAGCCATGAAGAGAGTAATAAGAACGATCGTAAACACAAACAGCGCTACCGTGACTGCAAGATCAATTGCGTCCTGCGGCATGCTACACCTCTTTCAATGAAAGGGTTAATGATGCTTTCCGTTTAATTTTATACATCAAATTAACAAATTTGGCAAGAGTTTTTAATAGCGAGTTATCCACAGCTTGAGCTTGGAAACGCGAAACCGCCAGTTTATAATGAACAACAGGTGGGAAAAAGTGGGAAATTTGGGGATAAATAATTTTATGCTGATCGGAGAATATATTCACAGTTTGGATGAAAAAAATCGTGTCTCGCTTCCCGCCAAATTCCGGAAAGAGATGGGGAGGGTTTTGATTATCACTCCCGGTCTCGACAACTGCTTGTTCCTTTTCACAACCAAAGAGTGGGAAAGAGTTTCCGGAAAGTTATCGCATTCGGATTCGGAACTTTCTTTCCTTCGCATCGACCAGCGAACTTTCAATCGCAATCTTTTCGGCCAGGCGTCGGATGTGGAAGTTGATTCGATCGGACGGATTTTAATTCCGACATTTCTGAAAGAGAAAATCAGTTTGAAAAATGAAGCGGTGCTGGTCGGGGTGGGAGACAGGGTTGAGATCTGGGGAAAGAGCGCTTGGAGAGAATATCTGAAAGTTGCCGAAAAAAACGCCGGCGCGATCGCCGAAAAATTAGCAGGTGAAAAATGAAACACAGGCCAGTTCTTTTAAATGAAACAATAGAGGGTTTAGGTCTTTCGGAAGATTCGGTAGTTCTGGATTGCACTTTCGGAGGCGGAGGGCATTCGAAAGAAATTCTCCGGCGATACAGAAAAGCGAAAGTCGTTGCCATAGACGAGGATAGAAATGTAGAGGGCGGAGAAAATATTTCGCTTTATCATGAAAACTTCCGAAATCTCGATCGAGTGCTTCAAAAAGAAAACATCGAGAAAGTGGACGGAGTTATCTTCGATCTCGGGTTTTCTTCCGACCAGCTGGAAAGCTCCGGACGGGGATTTTCTTTCCTGAAAGATGAACCGTTACTGATGACCTTGAAAGCAAAACCAGGCGAAGAGGATCTGACGGCTAAAATGGTCATCAATAATTGGAGCGAGAAAAGTTTAGCCGATATCATCTATGGTTACGGGGAAGAACGGTACGCGAGAAGAATCGCGAGAATTATAGCCGAGGAAAGATTCAGAAAGCCAATTGAAACGACGGGAGAACTGGTTGAAATTATAAAAAAAGCTGTTCCATCGAGATACCGGACAAAAAAGATCCATTTTGCCACTCGCACCTTTCAAGCCCTGCGGATCGCGGTCAATGATGAGCTGGGGGCGCTCAAAGAGGGGCTCGAAAAAGGTTTCGAGGCGCTTAAGCCGGAAAGCAGAATGGCGGTCATTAGTTTTCATAGTTTAGAAGACAGGATTGTTAAAAAATTTTACAAAGAAAAAGCCTCGCCCGTAGGGCTATGGCCGAGGGTAGAAGAAAGCAAAGCGGTATTAATAAATAAAAAGCCGATTAGAGCAAGCGATGAAGAAATAAAAAATAATATTAGGTCCAGAAGCGCCAAATTAAGAATAATCAAAAAAATAAAATGAGAGCAGCCGCGATAAAAATGAGAACATACGCAAGCACCATCTCCGACTCAAGGGAAGGCCGGAGACAGGTTCTTCATTTTCTCTTCGTTTTCCTTGGCGCCTTGGCTCTAACATATGTCGTTCTCTTGGGAAGCACTGTCTTGAATATCATCGAGCGTCGCACGCTCGAGACCGAAGCCCGCGCGCTCGGCAACGAAGTGGGAGAGATGGAGCTCACTTATCTTTCAGTTCTGAACAAAATCGATCCCGCCCTTTCTCAAACTCTCGGTTTTAAAGAAGTAAAAGCGAAATTTGTCAATCGGAAATCTTTTGAGCACCTCACGGCAGAGAGCGGAATCCTAAAGGTGATCCAAAATGAAATATAGTTTGTCTAGAACTATAATTCTTTCTTTTGCCGTACTCATTTTCGCGCTTATTCTCATCGTCAAGCTTTTCTTGGTGCAGATTGTGCATTCCGGAAGCTATTTAGACCGCGCCGATCGTCAGTACGCGACGCCCTCGGCCAATATTTTTGAGCGGGGGACTATCTATCTCACGCGACGAGACGGAGAGCTGATTTCCGCCGCCACCCAGACTTCCGGCTTTAAGATCGCGATCAATCCGGGCGAGGTTGTCGATCCGGAAAAAACTTTTGAAAAATTATCGCGTATAACAACCCTCGAAAAAAATGATTTTCTGGAAAAAGCCGAAAAAACCGCCGACCCTTATGAAGAGATCGTGAATCATCTTTCGAAAAAAGAAGCCGATGCCGTCTCCGCGCTCAAAATTCCCGGTGTTTCGGTTTTCAAAGAAAAGTGGCGCTTTTACCCCGGCGGGAATTTGGCTTCCCACCTCTTGGGTTTTGTCGGATTTCAGGGCGATGAGCTCTCCGGACGCTACGGATTGGAGCGTGAATATGACGACGTTCTTTCCCGAAGCAAAGACAACCCTTATGTTAATTTTTTTGCGGAAGTTTTTTCCGACCTTCGGAATG
>MFVH01000011.1:0-1161 GCA_001786015.1 Candidatus Nomurabacteria bacterium RIFCSPLOWO2_01_FULL_46_18
GGCCCAAACAATGTAGATCAAAATTTCCTGGCAACGCTCGCCACCAATTCGGCTAATGACCAAACCGCAGACGGAAGTGTCCCAAGCAGTGGATACTATACTCCAAATGCGAATTCTGTTGGAACGGGAGGAGATGGTTGGGCTGGTACTGATATTGATGTTCGATTTGATGGGGGAACATACGTAAGTAACGACAATAATGACTCTCACCTTTTTTATAGTTTTGGAAATCCACCCGGATTTTCATTTCCCGCTGGGGCGACACCTGCTGGCATAGAGGTTGCGGCGCATGCTTGGGCAACAATTCCAACTGGTTTTTTCTCTGAAGGGTTTGGAACATCTAATGCGAGTATAGTATCAGGCTGGATGGAACTAACAGGGTCTAATAATGATTCTTCTGATGGTGATTTGGTCAACGATACTATTTTAACAGGCAGTACGAGTGGACAAGATCAGACTCGTACTGGCGTTTCTTCTGATAAATTTGTACGCATTGGGAGTGATGAATGGATATGTCGCTCTATTGATACCACAGGATACACCAATTTAACCCTTTCTTACTATTGGAAAGGAGACAGTGACGCTGAATCCAGTGACATTGGTTATGTAGAATATAAGTCTTCGGGGAGTTGTTCAGATGTTAATTCTAGTTGGGCTAACGTTCAGTATCAATTGAACAAAACCTCTTGGGGTGCAAAGCAAACTATAAGTCTTCCGTCTTCTTTTGATAATTCTTCCTTTTTATTAAGATTCCGCTCTAAATCAAATCCTTTCCAAGCGAACGAACACTTCAGAATAGATGATGTAGTGATTTCAAGTAATATCCCCGCGAGTTCTTGCCAACTTGGCGTGGATCTCTCTTGGGATGGGGGTTCTGGTTGGACAATAGATACAGGTAAAATCCAAACAATTTCAGGCAGTGAAACCACACATGTATTTGGTGGACCAACTGATAATTGGGGACGTAGTGGATGGCAAACGGGAGATTTAGACAATGGGAGTTTCAGATTGCGTATTCGTGACATTGACCCTGGTGCTTGCGCCGACAATGCAGTAACTTATGTTGATTATTTAATTGCAAAAGTTTTTTACACTGGCGGCATTGATGTCGTGGCAGAAAACGCTGACGATGACCATTTCTTTATCGCTCCTACTTCTGCA
>MFVH01000011.1:1229-23321 GCA_001786015.1 Candidatus Nomurabacteria bacterium RIFCSPLOWO2_01_FULL_46_18
GCCCGGCCGCTGTTCCCCCCGCTCCCCCGGGCCCGCCGCCTCCACCTCCTCCTCCACCACCACCACCGCCGCCGGTGTCTATAGATTCTTGGGATGAAATTATAAACATCCCCTAGTTGTGTATTTAAGATGTTTATGGTATAAATATTATTAATTAATAATTAGGCTCTAGGCAACTAGGCATTAGTAAAAATTATGAAAAAAATTAGCAAAAGAAATAAACAAGCAGGTCTCACCCACAGGTCTACGACCGAGGGTTTTACTCTTATTGAAATTTTGGTCGTTATCGGCATCATCGCAATTTTGGCGGCTATCGTCATTATTGCCATTAATCCGGCGAAACAGTTCGCTCAAGCTCGCAACACTCAACGAACAGCAAACGTGAATGCGATACTAAATGCCATCGGGCAGAGAATCGCCGACAATAAGGGAATCTTCGAAGGATCTTTTGATTCAAATCTATACGACTGTGATCAATTGCCTTCTTCTGCCACCGACATAACTGCGACCAACGGAACTGCCGCACTAGGAAACTCTTCCGGGAATCTTGGATGTCTAGTTCCGACCTATATCCCCGCTCTACCAACCGAACCCTCCGGTGCTGCGGCTGAACAATATGAAGTTCGACTATTATCAAACGGAAGAATTGAAATCTGTGCTCCAGAAGCGCTGAATGAAACTGCTATCCCTGATCCAGTTGCCATCTGTGTCACTCGCTAAATAAATTTCAAAATCAAAAAGCCCCGCGTTAGACGCGGGGCTTTTTGCTAGGCATTCAGCGTTCTTACTAATTCGTACCGCTGTTTGAGCCAGAGTTATCGTCGCTGTCATCTTCTTCTTCATCATCATCATCGTCGTCATCATCATCATCTTTGTCCGAGATGCCGTCGTTGTCGTGGTCATCATCCCTTAGATCCTCATCATCATCGAGATCATCGTTGTCATCATCGTCATCTCTTCCATCGGCTATCCCGTCATTATCGTGGTCTCGCTGTCCTCGTCCCCTCTCATTCACGTCCAAAATGCCATCGTTATCGTCATCCGGATCCAGGGCATCTATGATTCCATCGTCATCGTGGTCTCGCCCTCTTTGATCCCTAGAGTCATCTACTCCGTCGTTGTCATCATCGCTATCCTGATCATCAGAGATGCCGTCGGAGTCGCCATCTGACCTTGGACCCCAGCTTCGTACGATTCTCGCATCGACGACAAAATCTCCGTCCTGTGAAGTCATGCCCAGAACACCGGCAAAATTGCCAACCTGGAAATCGGTGAGAGATCGATTGGGACTCAAAATTTGCGTAGTGGCTACTACTTTGATATTCCAGTCTCCTCCCCAGCTTGTTACGACCAATGAATCAGTACCAACTGATTTGATAACACCTCGAAGAAGTGTATTTCCGTTCGGTCCGATATTTAAGATAACCGGTCCCGCGCTTCCCGGCCCACTGTTCGAACTTGGACCGGTATGGGCAAGCGCTCCGAGCGCTCCCAGACCCAGGACCACTCCTGTTAAAACTAAACCAAAAACCCAATACTTTTTTATTATATTTTTCATATTGATAATATTACTGCTAATAAACTTAACAATTGTACCACAAATCCTACTCGAAATACTCCGGGGTGTTAATTACCATCCAATCCAACAGCCCGCGCATGACCCCGGAGGCGCCCGAGGCGCTCAAGGGCCCCGACTCCATTAGTATCGCAAAAGAGTATCTAGGATTGCGATACGGGAAAAATCCGACAATCCAAGAATTGATCCGATTTTTAGCGGCGCCGAGTTGGGCGGTTCCGGTTTTGGCCGCGACTTCCACGTAAGGAACATTCAGCGCTACGCTCGTGCCATAAGTGACCGAATCTCTCATCCCCTCGTGCACCACATCGAAATAATTTTTCGAGAGCCCCACATCCTTGCCCGCCAACGGAAGGGCGGGTTCCAAAACAAAATAAGGTGTGACTAATTTTCCGTAATTGGCTATCGCCGCCACCGCGCGAGCCATTTCCATCGGCGTCACCTGAAAGCCATACTGGCCGATCGCGGTGTTGTATGTGTCCCCCACTCTCCAGGGGTCGCCGGGAAAGGTTTTCAGTTTCCACTCCGGGCTCGGAATCGTCCCACCCTTTTCGTCCGGCAAGTCAACTCCGGAGATTTGCCCGACGCCGAAAAGCCGGATGTACTTTTCTATATTTAAAATGCCCAAGCCCCTTTGCTCTTCAAATCCCCCGCCGATCGTGTAAAAATATACGTCCGAAGAAACCGCCAGCGCCTCACGCATATCCGTCCAGCCGTGAGCCCTCCAGTCTTTAAAAACACTCTCTCTAGTTTTATCATATGGATTCGGAATTGAGATCGAGCCAGTCGAAAGAATTTGCTTGTACTGGTCAATCACCCCTTCGGTCAGCGCCCCGAGCGCCAGAAACGGTTTTACAATCGAGCCGGGGGTGTAGAGTCCGGAGATAGTGCGGTCGAGGAAAACTTTGCGTTTATCACCGAGATACTTCTCAATAACGGCGGCATCTTTGCCTAGTGAAAGAATCTCCGAGTCGTATTCCGGAAAACTGGTGGCGGCAATTACTTCCCCACTCCAGATATCTAAAACTACGCCAGCCCCGCCGGTAAACGAACTGCTTTCCGATAAATTTTTTATCAATTTAAATAATTCGCCCTGAATGCGGGAATCAATTGTCGTCACCAGGTCGTCTCCGCGGACGGGGGCGTTCACGATATTTTCCGAGTGAATAATCCCTCCCGCATCAATTTCTACGATTTTCGCGCCGTTTTCCCCTTTAAGCTCGAGGTCGTACTGCTTTTCTAGCCCATCTTTGCCTATAAATTCTGTCTGCCACCAGTTTCCGCTGTCGTCCTTGGCCGGATAGCTCACATAGCCTAAGGTGTGCGAGAAGCCGGGGCTCAAATAAGCGCGAACCAAATTTGATTCACCAGTCGCCTCGTCGACTTTTTTATTCCAAGTAAGCTCAACTTTGTTTCGATCATAAATTATTCCCCGGTCGGCAAAAATGAGCACTTTTTGAAGAATATTGTTCTCGCTTCTTTGGAGATATGCTTCGCCCCTCCCTATCTGCAAGTAGCCGAGCCGGGCGCCAAAAATTAAGATGATAACCAAAAAAACTGATCCAAGAACAAGGACCGTTCTTTTGGAAATCGATTTTTCGATCCGGCCCTCGAATTGCTGGCGATCGAAATTTCCGGGGTTTTGGGAATCGAGAAAAATTTCGTCCGGCTCGACGAAGAAGTTCGCGTCCTTTATCTTTTTCTTTCTCAAGAATCTTCGGATCATTGGATAGATTGAAATGTTGACCTTTTCTTCAAAAACTGGATCGCAAGGAAAAGAATCACCGAAAGAACGAGCGAAACAAAAGTTAAATTAAAATATCTTGCTTCGGTAGCGCCATAGAGCAAATCGGAAATAAATAAAATGAAAATCGCTTCAAAATAGTAGAGGAAAAAGACCATCCCGATGATAGCCAGAAGAAAAGAAACCCAGAAAGGCAGGAACAAAATTGATGCGAGGAGGATAATGAAAAAAATAATACGAACCGTCATATCAGAAGATTATACGCCAAATTGTGCGAAGAACAAAGACGAAGATTATAAAGAAAATAACGTAAAAAACATAAGGATTGGAAAAAATAAAATTATAGAATTTCCCTTCGGACTTCTCCGCCATGTCGATCCGGAATTTTTCGATCGCTTGAACCGCCGCGATTACCGGCTTAGCGATAACATCCGGCGTCTTCTCGCCAATAATTTTTTTAATATTGTCGATGTCCGAGCCGCGAACATAGCTTGTCGACACGTCCGGATTCGGGTCGCCTGCTTTATATTCCGCGCTTGCGACGCCAGATGTTATCAAAAAAGAAAAAGCGAGAAAAAAAAGAATGACAACTTTTCTCATATTATTGATTTTTGTTCTTTTTTTCATAATTTTCTATTCTACAATTCTATAGAATACTAGAATAGATTATTCTTTGTGCTCATATACATTCACTCGCGCTGGACGAAGAATTCTTTCGCCTAATTTGTATCCCTTCTGTACCACTTCCGCAATTTTATGATCTAATTCTTTCTGAGTACTCGACACTAAATCGATCGACTGATGAATGTTTGGGTCAAAAGTCTCCCCCACTTCGCCCACCGGCTTTACTCCATACTCCTCAAATACCGCGTCCAGTTGCGAATGAATGTGCTCGATGCCCCGGCGCCAATTCGGGTCTACCTTTTCCCAGGCGTCTTTGTTGGCAAAAGCCATGGCAAAACTGTCCAGCACCGAGAGAAACCTCGTCAAAATCCTCTCCCGCATCGCTTCGGAGAAGAGCGCTTTCCGATTATCTTCCTCTTTTTTGTAATTTATAAAATCCGCCCGCTCTTTCTGCCAGCCGGTTAAGAATTCTTCTTTCTCTTTTTTACAGGCCTTTAAATCCGCCCGCAATTTCTTCAGCGTTTTCTTCAAGTCCTCCTCGCCGTCCTCATTGAATTCAAATTCAACAATGTCATTTTCCTCCGGCGCTGCTTCGTCGTTTTTTCTAGGTTCGTCGACCATAATTCTATACTAACACAAAATTATCGCTTGCTCCATTTCGGCGCCTTGCGGGCCTTTTTCAGGCCGAATTTGCGCCGTTCTTTAGCTCGAGGATCGCGTTTCAAATAGCCGAGGGACTTCAGCTTCGGCCGGAGCGTCTCGTCAAACAAAGTGAGCGCTCGAGCCAGCCCGTGCCGGACCGCTTCCGCTTGCGAATGATGCCCTCCGCCGGAAACCTTGGCGACAATAGCCCATTTCAAATTTGATTTTTCCAATCCTTTCGTAAGCGGTCCCATGACTAAGCGCCGTTCCTCTTCGGTCTTGAAATAATCCTCCGCCTTCTTTCCATTTACCTCAAACTCCGCTTTGGAGGCTTGCCAAATTCGCACACGAGCAACCGAGGTTTTCCTTCGTCCAACTGCTCCTATGTATCTGTCTTTTGTATCTTTAGCCATCCCAATTATTTTTATTTTTCAATTTTTAAATTCTTCATCATTTCTCTTCGCAACTTATTTCCAGGAAGCATATGATAAATTGCCAACCTCAAGAGCTCCGGATAACCCTTTTTCTCAACTGTTTCTTTGGCGCTTATCACTCGGAGTCCGCCCGGGCTTCCTGAATACCTTTTGTGCTTTATCTCGGTGAGCTTCCTCGACGTAATCCTAATTTTTGAAGCATTCACAACTTTCACCGGAAAACCGGAATAAACATGCCGCTCAAATTTGGCGTCGTTTTTACCCATCAAGGACACAGCTACTTCAGAAGCGATTCTGCCTAGGGTTCTCCCGCTTGCGTCAATAGTTTTTAATTCTTTTTCATTCATAATTTATACAAATTCAATTATCGCCATCTTGGCGCCATCGGAAACACGCCGGCCCAGTTTTAAAATTCTGGTATAGCCGCCCTTTCTGTCTTTATTTTTCGAGGCAATGTCGAAAAGTTTTCTGGTCTCGCGGCTCTTATTGGAAAGCCTGGAAATAATGAGCCGGCGGGTGGCTAGATCGGAACTTTTTGCGGAAGTCACCAGTTTCTCCATGAGTGGTCGCAATTCTTTAGCTTTCGGCTCGGTTGTCTTAATTTTTCCACGCACGATTAAATTAAGCGCCAAGGAATTAAGCAGCGCCCTTCGTACCTTCCTCACTCTTCCGAATTTTCTTTTTGTATTATGGTGTCTCATTACTCTTTCAAATGCATATTACTCTTTTAAGTTCAGGCCAAATGAATTTAGGACTTTTTTTATCTCGGTAATTCCCTTCTCCCCGATTCCTTCGATCTCAAGCAAGTCTTCTCTTTTCTTTCGAGCGAGTCCTCCAAGCGTTCTCACTCCCGCCATTACGAGCGCATTGAGTGTTCTGGTAGAGAGATCCAGGCTGTCGGTCCGTGTTTTCAAAACATCGGTAAAATCTTCGGCCTTTTTACCTTCAGTTTCTTTCTCGACCTCTGCTCCAACCTGACTCGGAGCTTTGGTCGGAACTTCTTCTGGTTCCGGTTCTTTGAAATCAATGATCGCCTTCAACTGGTTGATCATGATGGCAATCGATTCGGAAAGAGCCTCGCGCGGAGTGAGAGTACCGTCGGTTTCAACCGAAATTCGGAGGCGGTTGTGGTTCGTCTTGTCGCCAACGCGCATATTTTCAACTTCATAAGATACTCGGCGGATCGGGGTAAAAATCGCGTCGACGGCGATGGTGCCGATGTCGACTTTTTCCTTCTGCATCACTTCCTTCGGAATAAAGCCGAGTCCCTTTTCCACTCGAATCTCAATATTCAAACTGACCTTGCCGGTAACTTCCGTGATGTAAAGGTCCGGATTTAAAACTTCCACTTGCCCCCCGGTTTTGATGTTCGACGCGGTGACAACTTTCGGCCCCCTCACTTCCAAATTGACGGTCTGGGGCTCGTCCGAGGCCATTTTAAAGCGTACTTTTTTCAAATTGAGAATCAGCACGACCACGTCCTCGCGGATCCCTTCAATCGCCTGAAACTCGTGATTCACTCCCTCGATCTTAAGCGAAGTAATGGAAGCGCCCAGAAGAGATGAAAGAATAATTCTTCTTAGGCTATTTCCTAAGGTATGACCGTATCCCGGGTAAAGCCCGTCGATCTCATAGATCCCCTTGTTTTCCTCTTCCAGAACGACGCGGGGCTTTGAAGGCAAAAGTATTTTATTTTCAGGCATAGTTTTAGTTAAAAGTTTGTAAAGTTAATAAAGTTAACGGCTGTAAAATTCAAGCACCGCATCCAGGTCCAAAAAGGTTTCAACTTTCTCTGGAGGCGCCTTGACCTGCCCCTCCATTTTCTCGGGATCAAATAAAGCCCAGGAAGGAAAATTGTATTCCTTCAGCTTTTCGGCAATCCCTTCAAAAATTTTCTTAGACTTAGATCCTTCACGAACGCGGATTACATCTCCTGGCCGGACGCTGTACGATGGAACGGTCACTCTTTTGCCGTTCACCGTAAAATGTCCGTGCGAAACGGCTTGCCTGCCCGCCCGACGGGTCGGAACAAGCCCCAGCCGATAAATGACATTGTCCAAGCGAGACTCGAGTTCTTGGTAAAATCTTTCCGCAGCTTCCCCTCCCTTCCTGGCAACTGCCTTTTTCACATAGTTTGAAAGCTGACGCTCGGTTAGGCCATAGGAAAAGCGGATTTTTTGCTTTTCCAGAAGCTGGGTTCCATATTCAGAGAGAGCTTTCGGGCGACGGGCGCCGACGCGGGAAAACTGTCCTGAGGAACCCGAGTACTTCGGAGTTTGGCATTGGTCGTAAACTCCAGG
Organism: Candidatus Nomurabacteria bacterium RIFCSPLOWO2_01_FULL_46_18; assembly: GCA_001786015.1. Lineage (GTDB taxonomy): Bacteria > Patescibacteriota > Minisyncoccia > Phycocordibacterales > UBA9973 > UBA9973. Next base: position 8,550 of record MFVH01000011.1, read on the forward strand.
GCCCAATCTTCGGCAAATTTTAAATTTTGGTTTTTTTAACATTTATTAAAAATTTTGAATTTTTAATTATTTACACTCTTCTTGGCTTCTTCGGTTTCGGGCCATTGTGCGGCACCGGCGTTCTGTCTTTGATCGAAATAATTTCAATACCATGCGCGATGAGCGACCGAATGGCCGGTTCTCGGCCGGAACCAACCCCCCGGATTACCACATCCGTGTCAGCAACGCCCAGGGCTGCCATTTTGCCACCAACCAGGTCGCCGACTTTCCCGGCCGCGAACGGCGTTCCTTTTTTAGCTCCCCGAAAGCCAAGCGCGCCGGCAGTAGACCAGAGCAAGGTATTGCCCACCTTATCCGCAAAAAGCACTTTGGTATTGTTAAAAGTCGCGTCCACGTAAACCACCCCAGAAGTAATTTTCTTCCTGGAAGTTTTTGCCTGTTTTGCCTCCGTTTTTTGAGGAACGGCTTCTTCTGTTTTTTCTTTTACGATTTTTGTTTTTCCCATGGCCTAAGTTTTGCTTTCTTTTCTCCTACCGGAAGCCATCGTATGTCGGACATTTCCCCGGACGGTTCGGGAATTGGTTTTGGTCCGCTGGCCTCGGGCGGGCAATTTCTTCAAGTGGCGAATTCCCCGATAACTTTTAATATCTTTCAACCGCTTGATATTGGCGGCAATTTCTCTTTTTAAATTTCCTTCGATTGGCGTGGCCTCGACGATTACCCGGATTTTATTCTCTTCCTCCGAGGAGAGCTCCTTGGCGCGCTTTTCGCGCGGAACTCCGGCTTGGTCCAAAATTTTCCGGGCTTTCGGAATACCAATACCGTAGAAAGCGGTCAGTCCGATCTCAAGCCTTTTTTCGTCTGGAACTGTGATGCCTAAAATTCTCATTCTAATTTATTGTTTTTGTTTATGTTTCGGATTAACGCAAATAACGCGCAAGTGCCTTTTGCGCCTGACTATTTTGCAATTATCACAAATTTTTTGCACGGCCGATCTAATTTTCATAACTCAATCAATACAGACAAAAACAAAAGGGAAAACCCTTATTTTTCAACGTTTAAAGCCTTTCTTAAATTGTGCTCCTATTATATACCATTTTAAAAAAAATCACAACGACTTTACAGTCTTTTCACTATTCTCCCCTTTCCGCCGTACGGATCTAAAACAATTTCGACCGCGTCTCCGATTAAAACTTTTATCCGGTGCATCCGCATTTTGCCGGAGAGATAGGCGAGAATTTCTTTCCCGTCCCCCCCATCGAGCTTCACCCGAAACAAAGTCGAAGGCAGGGCTTCGCTAACCACCCCCCTTGCCATCTCTGCATTTTTGGAATCACTCATTAAGTTAGATAAATATAGCAAACTTCTTAATCTCCGTCAACGGCTCAACGCCATTGATCCGTTAGTTACTTCGGATAATTGACGGTGATTTCTATGGATTTGCTTTTTTCCGGAAAAGAATTTTTCCAGAATGGCCGCAGCACCAGCTGAGCGGAGGCAATCCCCGGATATTTCGAGAGGATTTGATTGAAATCTTTTTTCTTTTTGCCGAGCATATCCTCGGCTAACTTGCCCGCGTCAACCCTCCAGACGATCTTGGTGGATCCCGAGAGACTAAAAACCGCGCTTTGCATTTCGCTTAAAAGAATCCCAGTCCCGGAGAGAGAAAAATTTAGGGCTTGGATGTTCGGAATGTAAACATCGCTCCCGTCGTACTTTGGAACCGCCGCTTCGGCAATTTTCTTGGTCAATTTATTCTCCTCAAAAAGAATCCCGGAGAACGTGCCCTTAACGCTCATAGTTGTTACGCCCGCTTCGGTCGTTGTCTTTATGTTTTCTTCCGGAATGTCCAAGGTCGAGGCGTCCTTAAACAGAATAAATCCGGACGGCAATTGGTCGGTCGCTTTTTTAAAAAGTTTCGATTGGAGGCCGATTTTAAGCTCACTGATCGCTTTTTCTTTGTCTTCCGAGGCGACAATATTGGATTTGCCGACAAAGCCGCCGCTTAAGTCCCCCTTCCCTCTCGCGTAAAATTTGGCGTACTTCGGCGTTCCCTTGAAGCCAAAAATTTTAAAATCCAGCGGTCCACTGTTGTATTCCGGTCCGGGCTCGGCCGCGTAAATCCCCGCTTCGATCGAACCGGGCGTATCACCTTTCATCCCGGGCACCGTAAGTTTCGTATCCGTCTTATAAATTTTTCCGTTCGAGCCCTCGAGGCGCGTCTCGATCGCCAATGGTTGCGGTGCGGCGCTGTAAGCGTTGTAAATTATCGCCCGACCCGTTGCCGGCGTCGTCACATCTTGCTCCGCGCCAGCGGGAACGGTTTTGCTCTCGGTTCCCTCGAGCACCACCAGATCGAATGGCAGGCTATCGTCCTCTTCCGTATTCCCGTTTTTAATGGCGGAAAATGTTTCATTTAAATTGACATCGGCGACTTTGGGGATCACCGCGACCTTCGCCTTGGTAAATAAAAATGAAAGAGCAAAAAGGAGAAAGGCGACCGAAACCAGCGCCACCATCCAGAGTCCATATTGCGGGCGCTCCTTGGTCGTCCCCTCCGAAATACTCTCGTATACTGAAGCAAAGCTAGTTTCCACTGGTTTGGGTTCCGGTCTCTCAATTTTTTCCTGGGCTTTCTCCGAAACTTTTTCCGGCCAGGCTTTTTTAATTCGTAAATCTTCGAGTCTTGGCATAATCGTATTCTAACAAAGATAGCGGTTAATATAAATCGACTCAAGCGAGAGAGCGGAATCGCGGGTGGCATTCCCCGTGAAGGAAACGGCGCCGTGTAGCGCTTTCTCGTCTAAAAAGTTAATCTTAAACTTTGAATCGGTTAAGGTGTACTGGCTCAACTGCTCATTTTTGATCATCTCCGAGAAAAAATTCGCCAGATCCGGATCGGCGATGACGAAAATATCGGAGGGGAGGGAAATGTCATTGGAAAGCCCGGCCAAAGATTCTTGAAATTTTTTAAGCCAGTCCGACCTTATCTTGCCGATTGCTTTTTCCAGTTTAACGCGTACCCTTCCTTCAGCGTGTTCATCTTTATAAAGAGAGACCAGACTTTTCGCTTCTTCGAGCGTCACGCCAAGTTCCCGCGCCACCTCTCGAATAATAAAATTTCTGCCCATTGGAAAGGAATTGGATTCGCAGAGGATATCCTTTTTAACCAGCGCGATCGCCGTGATTTCGCCACCGATGTTGACTAAAAGAAAATCGGAGAGGGAGTAGAGGTCGCGAACGGCAGTGAAAGACGCCATTGTCAGAGACGAGAATTTCACTTCATCGCGATGAAAATGGTCCCGGATAACCGCTTGCGCTTGTTCCAAGAAAAGTTTGCCTCCCATGGAGATGAAAATAGTCATCTCCAATTCCCGGGCCCGCCGGAAAAGTGGGTTCTCGGTCGGGTAACCGTTTAGGGAAATCTTTAAATTTTTCAGTTCGATCGGAATGCTCCGTTCCTCTTCTTCCAAATATCGAAGCAAATGCTCCTCTTCGAACAAGTGGATTTCTTTCTGGATCAATTCGTCAGCCAGTTTGGTGGTAAAAGTAAATGGCGTATTCTTCGCAAGTTTGATAATTCTGGTTTGCGACCCGTACCAAGCGGGGCCGAGAACGCAAAAAATTTTATCCGGCGCTCCAACCCCCGCTTGGGAGATTTTCTCGGCGACAGTCGAGAGAGTTTTAAAAGTTAAAGACAAGAATTGATCGATGTCCAGCTTGGGGAGGAGCACCAGCGGTTCGCGGACAGTATGGAATATTTGGGGAACTTTCGATTTCTCGATGTAAAATAACGCCCCGCCAACCGAAGATGAGCCGATATCAAAAACCAGTCCCAGTTTGCGCTTTTCTCCGCGAGAAAAAATCCCCATATTATAATTATACTACAGAAGCTTTAATTCTGCGCACACCCTGGGCTACCGCTTCTTCTTTAAGAATCTGGAACTTGCCTAATTCTTTGGTATTCGTTACATGCGGGCCACCGCAGAATTCTTTGGAAATCGGATTGCCAGCCTCGTCCAGAATAAAATAAACAGAGACAATTTCCGGATATTTCGCGCCAAATTCCATTTCCGCGCCAATTTTTTCCGCTTCTCTTAGCGGCATTTCCCTGCGGACCACATTAAGTCCCCTTTTAATTTTATCGTTTACCCAATTTTCGACTTTTTTCTTTTCTTCATCGATCATTTTGCGTTCAAAGACAAAGTCCATTCGCAGACGTTCTTCATTGATATTGCTTCCGCGTTGTTTGACGCTTTTACCTAAGATTGCCTGGAGGCCGGCCAAAAGCAAATGATGCGCCGTGTGATGCTTGATAGTCCTGGGCTCGTGATTTGCGAGTCCTCCCTTAAACATCCCGGCGGAGGAAGTCTGCGAGAGTTTCTGGTGCTCTGCCATTTTTTTATTAAAATCTTCAAAGTTTATGACCATCCCCTTCTCCTTCGCAAGTTCCAGTGTAAGTTCGATCGGAAAACCGTAAGTGGTAAAAAGCACGAAGGGGTTCGCGCCCTTCTCGAATTCTCTCATTCCCTTGCTTAGTGTTTCCCTGAATTTATTTTCTTCTTTTTCAATTTCTCCTTTATCATCTAGTTTATAAATTCCTTCATAAACTTTTTTAACTTTTGCAATTTTATTTTGTAGTGGTTCTTTTGAAAATCTTACAGCGCGACGTATAAGCCTGCGCAAAATATATCCCCTACCTGTGTTCCCCGGGATCACTCCATCTGAACAAAGAAAAACTGCCGTTCTGACATGGTCAGCTACAATTCTTTCTTCTCGAGTTTGCTCGTTATTAAACAAATCAGTTTCATAATTATTTTTTTTATTCTGCACAATCGCCAACAGACGCTCAAAACCCATTCCAGTATCAATACCAAAAGTAGAAAGTTTTGTAAGTTTTGCTTCTCCTTTATCTAATTTTTCCCTAGATCCGTCACAGAAATATTCGTTGAAAACTATATTCCAAATCTCAACATTCTCACCACTAGCATTTTTACAATAAATTTCCGTGGTAGGACCACACGGACCGGAATCCCCTGTCGGTCCCCAAAAAACATCGGATCCATCTTCACGAATGTCGCTGATTCCTAATTCTTTCCAAATTGCCTTAGATTCTTCATCTTTCGGAACAACCCCCTCGCCTTTATAAAAAGTTGTGTAAGAAATTTCTAAGCCAAGCTCTTTAATTATAAATTCATGGGCGTACTCTATGGCTTCTTTTTTCCCATACCCTCCAAAACTAAAATTACCCAGCATTTCTATAAAGGTATGGTGAGTATCGTCTCCGACTTCATCTATGTCAGATGTGCGAACGCATTTTTGCACCGAGGCGACATTTTTTGTTCCAAAATCGGCAAGTGCGTTCTCCGGCGCGATGTAGTAGGGCTTGAACTGTTGCATCCCCGCGGTGGTAAAAAGAACTGAAGGGTCGCTCGGAATGAGCGAAGAAGAAGGAATTATTTTATGTCCCTTATTTTCAAAAAATTTTAGAAACTTCTGTCTGATCTCATGTGACTGCATACTAAATATTGTTTTGATCGATATCTCCGGAGATTTTCCTGATTGGTTTTTCGATGAAGTAAACGGCAATCAAAACAAAAAGCACCAAAACGGTGGCGGTGACGGCCAGAGCGTAGAATTTAAATCCGGCGGCTATGCCGATGCCGGCGGTGACCCAGAGTCCAGAGGCGGTAGTAAGGCCGGTCAGGCGCGAACCATGGAAAATAATCGAGCCGGCTCCCAAAAATCCGATGCCGACGATAATTTGTGAAGCAATTCTTCCGGGATCAAAACCAGTGAGGCCCAAGTACTTGTAGGCCAGCGCTTCGGAGATAATGACGAATACCGCCGCACCCATCGAAACCAGCGCGTGAGTTTTCATGCCAGCTTCTTTGTGAACGATAAATCGTTCCGCGCCGATCGCCATTCCTAAGCCCATCGCGATCACCAGTCTTAAAATGAGATCCCCGTTAGCTACTAAAAAATTAGACATATGCTAATTATACGACGATCCCCCCGCCCAGGCAAATATCATGATCATAAATCACGCAAGATTGGCCCGGGGCGGCTAAGATCGGTTTTGCAAAAATAACCTCGTTGCTTTTTACTTTACATGGCAATTGTTCTCCATGGTAACGGATCTGCGCGGTGTATTTTTTATTCTCTTCAGGTGTGCCGGAAATCCAGTTGGTATTCTTGAGTTTTATAACTCCCTTTGCTTCCCCCTTGCCCGCTTCGCCTGAGCTCCAGCGAGGCGAGTCAGGGGGAAAACTCTGCGAAACAATCAGAATATTTTTCTTTACATCTTTCCCTATAATATAATACGGCTTATCTTTTGGGCTTTTCTTGACAATCGTAAATCCGTGCCGCTCGCCGAGGGTGTGAAAAAAAACGCCGTCATGGTGGCCGATTACTTCGCCCTTCTCATTCCCCGCCTCTGGCGGGGCAAGTACCACTTTCCCTTTCTTTTCTTTAATATAGTGTTTCAGAAACTTTTTCAAATCCACTTCGCCCAGAAAACATATCCCTTGGCTGTCCTTTTTCTCCGCGACCGGCAATCCGAATTTTTCCGCGAGCTTCCGGACTACTTCTTTTTTTAAATTCCCTACCGGAAACAAAGTTCTTTTCAACTGCTCTTGTGTCAAAGCCCAAAGAAAATATGATTGATCCTTCGCTGAATCTATTCCGCGCAGCAGACCCCACCCTTGCCCTCCCCTTAGCAAGGGGAGGGTTGGGAGGGGTGATACCCTTGCATAATGCCCAGTCGCAATAAAGTCGGCGCCCCGCCGGAGCGCCTCATCCAGAAAGGCGCCGAACTTCACATGCTTGTTGCACATCACATCCGGATTCGGTGTTTTACCTTTTTTATACTCCGATATCATGTAATTCCCAACTTCCTTTTTATATACATCTTCAAAATCAAAAGTTAAAAATGGAATATCTAAATAAGCCGACACTCTCATAGCATCACGCTTTTCTTCTTCTTCATTGCATTCCAAAAAATCCGGATGCCAAGTCGACATAAAAACACCTACGACTTCAAAACCTTGCTGTTTAAGCAAAGCGGCCGAAACGGCAGAATCCACCCCGCCCGAAATCGCCACAAAAACTGTTTCCTTTTTCTTATCTTTTTTCACAGAGAGATTATAGCATACCCTCCAGATACTGACACCCTTACAAACTCCAGTTTGTAAGGGTGTAGTTGACGGACAAATAAGGAGTCAGGATTTTTGAAAGACCTTCAAGAAATTCACGAATATCTTTCCATAAGGAGAGAGACTGAGTTCCGCGAATTTGCCTTTTCGCTTTTTATTTATAAGCCCTACGCTAAAAAGCTTGCGAGAATGCTCTCCTATTGTTTTTTCATTTGCTCGAAGGCTTGCAATAACTTTTTCAAGCGTGATACCTGGATGTCCTGAAATTAAAAGAAGTATTTCAATCCGATAGTGATTGGCAATACCTTTAAGATGTCGCTCCATTTGCCAGGCAGTTTTTGATTTTTCTTTTGCCATCTTGTTATCTTACCACAACACCCCTACAAACTCCAGTTTGTGAGGGTATAGTTAATAATGTTCTGGGTTGATCAAATGAATAAGCGCGGTTACTACAGCCTGTTTAGTATAATTTTTCCTGTCTAACTTCCCTTTTGTTAAAAGCCCAATCATACCACCCGCTTTCCCTATCGCCGAATCGTCTGTTATGCCGATTTCTTTTGCTGCTTCATCTATCTCATAATCTTTACTGAAAACCAAGTCAACTATCGATTTAGGATACTCAAAAACGGAAGATCCGCCAAGGTGAAATTTTTCTCCGTCATAAATAGCGCACATTGTGATGTTCATATATCCGCTTTTTGTGTGGGGAACTTTTAAAAGTCCGCTTTCTAATCCCACTGATAAATCACAGTCAAAGAAGGCATTCCTCGCCCGGTTTATTGCTCCATTAACAGTCTCTTCTAATCTCTTGGGCTGCCCTGAAACTTCTGAGCTCACTTCTACCGCCACAATTCTTACTTTTGCGACTTCGTCAAAATCTTTAAAGACCTCTTCAACCGCCTTCAGTTTATTGGGATTTTTTGAACCAACATTTACTTTCATGACTTTTAAAAATTCTAAAGCGACATAAGGTGTTTATAAAGCAAGAAGGTGGCTCGCGCGTCCGAGAGGGCCGTATGCGCTTTGGGATTTTCGATTCCAAAACGCAGACAAAGCTCGCGCAACGAGAAATGTTCTACGTCCAGGGAACGGTGAAGTTTCGCCCAGGCGATGGAAACAGTATCAAGCTTATGATAATGCATAGTGTTCACAACGCCCAGCTTGGCAAGGGCGGTTTCTAAAAAAAGCGAATCAAAAGCGACGTTGTGCCCCACCATGATGCAATCTTTCACTTTTTCCAGAAGAATCTTAATCGCCTCCGGAAGAAAAACTGCTTTTTCCCACGCGTCTTTATTATAATTGCTCACTTTGAGCGAGACCGGATCGGCATTCTCTAAATTTTCGGGTTTAATTTTGATATCAAATTCTTCCAGTACCTCCAGTTCCGGTGTGGTGATAACCGCTCCGAGCTCAATAATCTCGTGCTTGGCGGGGTTTAATCCCGTCATTTCCACATCTATGAAAGCAAGGTTGTGTTTCTTCATTTTAAATACTTCGCCCTGTTCGCTTTGTGCCCCTCGAAATTCCGGGCATAATGGATATTCCCGTCCGCGTCGTGGAGATAATAAAGGTAGGGAGAACTTTCCGGATGGATCGCAGCCCGGATCGCGGCTAAGCCTGGATTAGCGATAGGCGCCGGAGGCAACCCCTTCGCTTTGTAAGTTTCCGGCGCAGCATCGACTTCCAGCGCCCGGCCAAGCGAAAGGCGCTTCCACAAAATTCCAGAAATAACAGTCCGATCATCCCCCTTCGCTTCTTTTTCAATTATGGAGGCCATAATTATTATACTCTTCTCGGACTTGCCGGAAGATAGGATTTCCGGACGGAGCGGCACAATCTTCGACTCATAATTTTTTTCCATCACTTTTATTACATCATCCGCAGTCGCCCGGAAAATAAAAAAATAAGTGTCGGGGAAAAGGTAACCGGCTTTATCTTTGACGAGAACTAAAAACTTCTCTTTGTCAAAATTCGGAAGCTTGGAAGCGGCAACGCTTGCGATCTCTTCATTATTGAAACCCTCCGGAATGGTAAGCTTGATCGGGGCGAGCGAGCTTTTCCCTAGAGCGACGCGCCGGGCAACCTCGTAGACCGGAAGCTTTTTTTCAAAAAAATAATCCGTTGAAACTGCATGACGCTCTCCCGCAAAAACGATTACAAATGCCTCGAAAAATATCCGCGAGCGGATGAATCCTTCATCTTTCAATTTCAGCGAAACCGCCCGCAAGCTCATGCCGGGTTCGATGGAGAGAATTTTCTCTTCGGAAAACGCTTTGGGAGCGCTCAAAAATAAAAAGTTAAAAGCCACAATTAAAAAAACGGCTCCAGTTGAAATCAGAAAAACTTTATGGCTTCTTGAGAGCATACTAAGTGGGCAAATTCGGTGGAGGCGCCGCTTCTTTAGATTCGATGCGCTCCAGAGTCGGAACTTTGATGATCTGACCCGGGAAGTGCCAAAGAGTCGCGATTTCCTCGACATTCAAGACAAAAGTCTCGTGGTGAACATATGCCTTAATTAAGCTGTCAATCGAAAGAAATCCAGGAAAGGGCCAGCTCCAATATTTTTGGGAAAAAATATGGTGTCGTAAGGGTAAATGAAAGAACGCGCGCTCTCGAAATTCATGCAGCATCCGATTGGCCAGCATCATAATTGTTTTTTGAGAGGCTGTAAATATACCGCTATAACGATCCCCTTGGGAGGCATTAACGCGGAGTAATTCATTGCAGTCGGACTTGGCGTATTGGCGAAAGATGAGACGTATGTTCCTGCGATTATTCATGTTGAAGGCTTCTTTCTTGGCGACGTACATTACCCGAATTCCACTCTCGAAACCGAGCTTCTCCGTCTTGGCATTCATCGCGGTGATGACATTGTCGTAAAATTTCGGCGCGCGAATTTCTTCCGCCCACCCACCGTCTTTACCCTGCTGGAGGCGGGTATAGGGCAGGAGCATCTTTCTCATCACTTCATTAGCCTCCGCTATCCAATCATGTCCTTTGTGTCCGCCCGTAGCGCCTGTAGGTGTAATAATTATCTGCATCCAAGCTTGTTCACCCTTACCCAGCGAACCAAAAAGTTCAATAATCGATGAAATCGGATCAACTTTATATTCTTCCTTCGGGTCTTTGTCCAATCCAAAGTCGACGTAGGTTTTAATCGGGAATGCTTCGTGCTTTATAAGCTTAAACTCACACCCCCACCCGTTCCAGGCGCTGGAGGCAGATATCTCGGGAACCGCGAGTGTATAGTCATCCGCGAGTTTTACCTGTGCTTGCGGATATTGAGCGTAGAGTTGTGTTTCAATCAGGCTCTTTATTCGCGAGGGTGTGCGGATATAAAAATGCACCTGCCCGTCGATCGAAACGATTTCCAGCGAAAACCAAAACCAAACCGCGCCCTGCCAGTACTCTTCTTTCCCTCCTTTAAAGCTCCAGTGGTATAGGGCGTTGGTGATGAAAAGCTCCATCGCCTTGGGAGAACGGAGGACGTCGCGCGGAGGAATGATTTCAAGTAAAACAAACTCAATGCCGGAAATAAAATCCTGCTGGACGTAATGGACCCAAATTTTCCAGCCAACGTAACCAAGCAAAATCGTTCCAATAAGTAGAAACAGAAACCCCGCCTTCCAGGCAAGATAGGCAAGAAAAATTATTACAATGAGGAGAATAATCTGAAAAAATTTCTTTTCTAGAAATGAAAAAAACTCATCGATTCCACTTTTGGCGGGTTCTGCCATGCTTATATTTTAATGGCTGAAGAAAAATAAAGCAATCGCCAGAAAGCTCAAAATTATAATGAGCACGTAAAGCGTGTCCCAGTGCCATCCCCTCCGAGCCATAAAAGCAGAAAGCCTTTGATACCCCTCGATAATGATGAGGCCCGGGAGTACAAAAAGCATGAAGATAATGGGATAAAGCATGTTAGGCCAGTGAATAAAGGCCGTTTTTATTCTTTTTGAAATATTTCGGATTGGCCAGATTCACCAAAATCGTATTCTTTTTGAAATATCTCTCTTTCATCACGCGCTCAATAACAGCGTCTCGAAGAAGCGGCCCTTCTCTTTTCAAAATGTCCCGAATAACCTCCCGGGCAATGCCGGGCTTGTAGCCCCATTCAGCCAGGGCGTACATCCCCCGGCCAACGAGGATAAAGCGCGGATCTTTAATCAGTTCATTGTGGCAGGTGGCATAGTGGGTCTTTTTGCCGAAAGTTTTGGTGATGGCATCGGCAACTTCCCGAAAATGCATCGGCGAGCCGTGCTTGCGCATCACCAGGAACGCGTAGTCTTTCACTCCGCGGGTATGCACATTGGGAGAACTTGCTTTGCCCCAGTCGCCGAGCGGATTTTTCTTGATTGTTTTTGAAATGGAGAGCCAGCGCCGAGTGATCTCGGCATTCCGATACTGGTCGGAGACATCTTTCATATGGTCAAAAAATTTCCGGATCATTTCACTCTCCGGAACGAGGTCCTCGTCGGAGAGGGAGGCGTAGAGTTTCTTCAGCGAATCATGCACTTTATTCGCCATCTCGTCGCTAACGCTCCAGCGGGTGTGAAAGTGTTCGTCCTCGCGGTGCTTTTTAAACGAATCCCCCAGGACTAAATAAAAATGAATATGGTTTTGGGTTGCCTTATCTTTCGAGACATGCGGCAAAAATTCATGTTCGGCGACAATACTACCCAGGGAAATCATCAACTGCTTCATCTCGTCGAAAACCGCCTGCTCTCTTTTGTAAGCGTCAGACTTTTTAATCAGGGCGATGGCCGCGTCCTCGATCTGGCGTACTCGCTCGCGAGTGATATGATACTTTTGGCCGATTTCTTCCAAAGTTTTTCGGACCGCGTCCGGGGTGAGCCCGAAGCGGCTCATGATAACGTCGTTGGCTCGGTCGTGAAGATGGGAAGTTATTCTCTTGGTAACTTGCTTGGGTTTAAATGATATGGTTGCCATAAATTGGAAATAAGCTACTCCTTAATTATACACACTGTTGACTTTGTGTCAAATTTGTTAGGATTTTTCCCCTCTTTTTGCCCGGGATCGCTCCACTCCGGTTAAGTATTTTTTTCTCAAACGGACGCTTTTCGGAGTAATTTCAAGGTATTCACCCGCGTTTATCACTTCCAGACCCCGCTCAATATTCAAAACAAACGACGGTTTAAGAAAAAGCGCCTCATCGGTGCCGGAAGCCCTCATATTGGAGAGTTCCTTGCCCCGGCAAGGATTTACCTCCATATCCTCTCCCTTAAGCACATTTCCGATTACCATGCCTTCGTATACTTCCGTTGCGTGATCGATATATAGTATACCACGTTCTTGTAAATTAGCAAGAGCAAAAGTGACAGCCAAGCCTGAAACCATTGAAATCATGGAACCCGCTTCTCTTTTTTTAATTTCTCCCGCATATTCGCGAAAACCGGTAACCCGGGAAGATATTATTCCTTCACCCTTGGTGTCGATGATAAATTCATTGCGATAGCCCAAAAGTCCGCGGGTGGGAATGTCGAAAATAATCCGGGCCAGTCCCCCGCTGTCATGCATGCTCTTCATGAGTCCGCGGCGCAAGCCGATTTTTTCGATAACCTTGCCCGAAGATTCCATGGGCACATCGATAATCAATTCCTCAAAGGGTTCTTTTTTAACTCCTTCCTCTAATTTGAAAATAACTTGCGGTTCCGAAATTTGGAGTTCAAATCCTTCCCGCCGCATGTTCTCTAAGAGGATCGCGATATGAAGCTCACCTCGACCATAAACTTTTATGCCGGATTCGGAAAAGTCGACTCGCAACCCCACGTTTATTTCAAGCTCCCTTTCCAATCTTTCTTTCAACTGTCTGGAGGTGACAAATTTTCCTTCACGGCCGGCCAGCGGAGAATCGTTAACAAAAAAATCGAGCGTTAGCGTGGGTTCATCAATGGCGATGGCGGGCCTCCGTTCCACGCTTTCATCTTCGCACAGAGTCTCGCCTATATATATGTCCGGAATTCCCGCGAGGAGCACGATATCCCCAGCCGTCGCGCTTTCCACTTCTTTTCTGGCTATTCCTTCGAAACTAAAAAGTTTTGTTATTTTTCCCTCCCTGGCGCCCTTCTCGCCTTTGACGAAAATTTTTCGGCCGGAGAGGATCTTCCCCGAATAGATACGCGCGACAGCCAGGCGGCCCAGAAAATTATCGTAAGCGAGATTAAAAACCTGTCCGGACATCTTTTTGTCCTCATCCAGGTTGGCCCGGGGAACTCGCTCCAGTATCAAATCCAGAAGTGGAGAAAGATCAGAAGATTCGTCTCCTAGATTTCTCATCGCCTTTCCTTCACGGGAAATCGCGTAAAGAGTTTCGAAATTGGCCTGCTCTTCGCTTGCTCCAAGCTCGAAAAACAACTCAAGAATTTCCTCGTGTACTTCATGCGGGCGGGATGCCGGCTTATCTATCTTGTTTATAACCACTATCGGCTTGAGGCCCAATTCCAGGGACTTTTTAAGGACAAATCTGGTCTGTGGCATAGGACCCTCTGCGGCGTCCACCAGGAGTAGCACCGAATCGATCGCGCGAAGCACCCGTTCCACTTCCGAGCCGAAATCCGCGTGACCGGGCGTATCGACGATGTTTATCTTCGTATCCTTATAATAAATAGAAGTATTTTTCGAGTAGATAGTAATACCCCGCTCTTTTTCTAGGGCATTTGAGTCCATGGACACGCTGTCATCCCCAAGCATTCCATTTTGCTTCATTAACGCATCGGTGAGCGTAGTCTTGCCATGATCCACATGGGCTATTATTGCGATGTTTCGTATTTCCATAAAATAATCTCGCTGTTTGTTAGCGAGTTTTGTGCGCCGGGCAGGATTCGAACCTGCGTAGCCCGAAGGCGAGAGATTTACAGTCTCTTGTATTTGACCACTCTACCACCGACGCAATCTAAAGAAAACAACTATAAAATAGCACAAAAAATACCTTTCTGCATCCTTATTGATTACTTACACCTTCGAACGGGGCTCCACGCGGATGGGGCTTTTGATTTTGCTTGCCCGTCCTCCGGCGTGGCCTCGCTGAGTTTGAATCGAGAGTTCGTTATTTTTGACCGAGACGACAACCGTGTCCCCTTTCTTCACACCGTTTGAGATGATAAAGGTCGCGACCGGATTTAAGATTTTATTCTGGATCAGGCGATTGAGCGGGCGGGCGCCGTAATGCGGATCATAACCCTCGCGGGCCAAGTAAGAGAGCGCCTCATCCGAAATCTTAAAGTCGATGCCTTTGGCCAGAAGCCGGTCTTCAACAACTTTGATTCGAAGATTGACGATTTCCTTGATCGCCTCCGGCGAGAGAATATCGAAGACAATTATTTCATCCAGCCGGTTCAAAAATTCCGGACGGAAATGATCTTTCAGCGCTTCCAGCACTTTTTCTTTGGTCCGACTGTAATCCTGCTTGTCGGTATTGTTGGAAAATCCGATTGATTCCATTTTCTCCACGAACTGCGAGCCGATGTTTGAAGTTAGAATGATGATCGCGTTTTTGAAATTGACCACTCTGCCCTTCCCGTCGGTCAGCCGCCCTTCGTCGATTACCTGCAGAAGCATGTTGAAAATTTCCGGATGCGCTTTTTCGATCTCGTCGAAA
>MFVH01000011.1:23480-29304 GCA_001786015.1 Candidatus Nomurabacteria bacterium RIFCSPLOWO2_01_FULL_46_18
ATAAATTGCCCGAGCGCTTTGGTCAGCTCGGTTTTTCCGACTCCGGTGGGCCCCAAGAAAATAAAGGAGCCGATTGGGCGGTTCGGGTCGGAAATCCCCGCTCGCGAGCGGCGGATAACGTCGGCGACGCGCTGGATCGCTTCATCTTGGCCCACCACTCGTTTCCTCAATTCTTTTTCCATCCGTTCGAGCTTTGCCCGCTCTTCTTCGAGCATTTTAGTGAGCGGTATCCCGGTCCAGCGAGAGACGACTTCGGCGATATCCTCGGCGGTGATTTCCTCTTTCAAAATTCTTCGCGACTTCTGCAGTTTTTTCAAGCGCGTCAGTTTTGTTTCCAATTCTTTCTTCAGCGCCGGAATCTTCCCGTAGCGGATTTCCGCCGCCCGCGAAAGATCAGCGCGCATTTCCGCATTCTCCGCTTCCAGACGCATTGTCTCCAATTCTTTCTTGATCGAGCGAATCTCAATCACTGTGGAGCGTTCATTTTGCCATTTGAGCTCGAGTTCTTTCGTCTTTTCATTCAGGTTGGCGATTTCTTTGTCAATTTCTTTGATCCGCTTTTTGGCGTTTTTGTTCGTATCGCTCTCTTTTTTTAGCGCCTCTTTTTCAATTTCCAAGCGCATGGTCTTCTGGCGAGCGTCCTCCAAGACCGGCGGTTTGTTCTCGAGCGCGATCTTCAACGAAGACGAGGCTTCATCAATCAGATCCACCGCCTTGTCCGGCAGAAACCGATTGGTGATGTAGCGCGCGGAAAGATTGACCGCGGAGAGAATCGCGTCATCGGTAATCCTGACTCCATGAAAAAGTTCGTATTTTTCTTTAAGACCCCGCAAGATCGCGATCGCGTCTTCAACCGAGGGCTCATCGATGTAAACCGGTTGGAAGCGCCGGGCCAGGGCCGGGTCTTTTTCAATATGCTTCTGGTATTCCTTAAGCGTAGTCGCGCCGATCGCTCGCAGTTCCCCGCGGGAGAGCGCCGGTTTCAGCATATTCGAAGCGTCAAGCGTCCCTTCGGCGCCACCCGCCCCGACGATCGTGTGGATTTCGTCGATAAAGAGAATCACTTTCCCTTCCGCCCGTTCGATCTCTTTCATGATTCCCTTGAGCCGCTCTTCAAATTCTCCGCGGTATTTGGTGCCGGCGATCAGTGATCCCAGATCCAAAGAGACTAATTCTTTGTCTTTGAGCGATTCCGGCACGGTGTTTTTGGCAATTTGCTGAGCCAGTCCCTCCACCACCGCCGTTTTGCCGGTGCCGGCTTCTCCGATCAAGATCGGATTATTTTTGGTCCGGCGAGAAAGTATCTGCATGATCCGCATTATTTCGTTATCGCGCCCGATGACCGGATCGAGCTTGTCTTCTTTGGCCAACTTGGTCAGATTGCGAGTGTACTTCAAGAGCAAGCGAAACTTCTTCGGCTCGCTAACGTCGGTAACGTTCTCTCGGCGAAGCTCTTCGAGCACTTTCATCACCGCTTCTTTCCCGATTCGATAGCGCGAGAGTGTTTCCCGCGCTTCGCCGGGCACCTCCAGCATGGCGATAAAAAGATGCTCGGTCGAAACAAAGTCGTCCTTCAGGAATTCGGCGAGCTTGGCGGAATGTTCGATAACTTGAGCCAAGTCGGGGTTGAGATAAATTTGATAGGAAGGAGAAAGGGTGCTGCGGGATTCCGGAAGTTCGATCGCCTCCAGCACATTGTCGGTCAGGAGCATCGTGTCAATTTCCAGTTTATCCAAGATCGAATTGACCATGCTCTCTTCCTGGAGAAGGAGCGCGGCCATAAGATGGAGCGAAGAGACGTGGTTTTGTCCGCGCTCAATCGCGAGCTCGTGGGCTTTCTTGATTGCGTCTTTAGCTTTGGTTGTAAATCTATTTAGTGGCGGCATTTTACAGCTATTTTATACCGCAAATCTTGATTTGTCAAAATTTTTTCTAGGTTTTTTCCTCTTCCCGGGCTTTGAGCGCCTCATTGATCGCGTCAATCGAAACGAAGGAGACAACCTCATTCATAAGCGCGATGCCCAGAGCTTCTCCATCCAAGTTCAAGACCAGAGCGCCTGAATTACTAAAAGTCGCATTGATACTGATATTTTTATTACTGTCAAGAATAAAACTGGAGATAGAATTTCCCAAAACAAGCACTTTCTGCCCAGGTTTCATCTTGCTCAAATCCCCCGCAACGGGCACAGTGAAGACGGCCACGCTCTCTTCTTTTACCGGCTCGCCGATCTTCAGAATCGCGAAACCCGCCGGGTCGGTGGCAAGGAGTGTTGCTTTGAACTTGCCGCTTGAATTGGAAAGATAATACGGACCTTCTATCGCTTGGGCCGCGTCGATAGCCACCAAACCGTCAGCATGAACAGCGAAACCTCTTCCGGAGGTTTGAGCATTTTCATCCGCGCTTCTCGATAAAGTGAAAACCGCCGATTGATTTTTTTCAATCGCGTCGACAACCAGATCTTCTTCCTTAACCACGATCGTCTGGGTGATGGTTTTCCCCTGCACCTGCTCGATTTTTTCGACTGTCTGCCGGACCACCCGATTGATCGGAACGGTAAAGGACTGCGGCGCTTGCTCCATCAAGGTGACAGTGGTAATGCCGGTCGCGATCGAAGTAATGAAGGAAAGCAGGATTGCCAGGAGGATCAGCTGCGATTTGTTCAGGTCTTTGATATCCATTTCATTAGTATAGCACAAAATCTAAACCGAAGCGGCAATTTTTTCCCGGACAATTTTTTCAATTTTGTGCGGATTGCTGATACCGTGAAAATTCACTTCCGCTTGATCCGAGCCGGCGGTATCAAAATGAATGTTCCCAATCCCGAATATATTTTCAATTATAGACTGCCGGACTTCAATATTTTGAATTCTCCGGTACTCTGCAGATTTTCTGGAGGTCGACAGAAATTTATATTCTTGCGTCACTCCGTCCAGAGTTACATAAAAAGTTTCCGCCCGGCGAACGAGTTCCCCTAAAACAACTATCAGAATTCCGATCGAGATAAGCGGTTGGAAAACGAAAAACCCCGCGACCGCTAAGCCAGTGCCACCTAAATAAAATCCTAAAAAAAGCAGCGGATGCGGATGCATTTTTTTAAGGATCCCCTTTTCAGAATGCATAACTTTTTAATTATACCACTTTTCAAGTTTTTTAAAGATTTCATCCAGGGCTTTCACCGTCCGATCAATGTCCTTTTTACTCGTCTCTCTTCCTAACGAAAAACGAAGTGAACCCTCGTCCGCCGCTTTTCCTCGAAGCGCCGCAATCACATGCGAGGGTGTTTCCTCGCCCGACTTGCAGGCGCTCTTGGCCGAGGCCATAATCCCGCGCGCGGATAATTCAATCACCAATAAGTCGCTGGGAATTTTCGGAATTGAGATATTCAGATTATTCGGCAATCTGTTTTCCCAATCGCCATTAACCAGTATTCCAACATTCTTGAGAATGTGAGAATGTTCCAGTTTGTTTAAAAAATAATCTCGGAGCTTGGTGAGCCGCTTCACCTCTTTGTCTTTTATTTTCTCTACTTGTTCTAGGGCGCGCGCAAGAGCAACCGCGCCCTCCACATTCTCCGTCCCCGGCCGTAATCCCCTTTCCTGATTGCCCCCCCACATAAGCGGAGTAATCCTAACATTTCTCTTTTTATAAAGCGCGCCAATCCCTTTCGGCCCGTAAATCTTCGCGGAATTGAAAGACATCAAATCCACACCTAACTTCTCCACCTTTATTGGCAAATAGTTCACTGCCTGTGTTGCATCCGTATGGAAATACGGAAACGTCCCAAGGTCAGACCTTTTTGAATTCTTAAGGTTTGACCTTTTTCTAAAATGCCTGATTTCTTTCGCGATTTCCCTTATCGGTTGAATAGTGCCTATTTCATTGTTCGCATACATTACTGAAACTAAAACAGTATTCGGCTTAAATGCTTTTCGAATTTTTTTGGAGTCTACTATGCCATTTTTTTCCACTTCCACATACGTTACTTTCTTTGTCTGTTTACAAGACTCTAACACAGATGCGTGCTCGATATTGGTCGTCACAAGATGACCCCGAGGCGCGCCCAAAATCGCCAAATTATTGCTCTCGGTCGCGCCCGAAGTAAAAATAATTTCATCGCTATGCGCGCCTAAAACTCGGGCGATTCTTGTCCTTGCGTCTTCCAACTTTCTTTTTTCTTCTTTTCCAAGTTCGTGAATTGCGTTTGGATTAGGGAAAGAACCAGAAGCATAATCCAAGTATATTTTCCCCGCCCGCCGCGCCTTGCGCAGCATGGCGGGCAGGTTTGATTTTTCTTTTGATTTCACGGTTAAAGTAGTATATACTCCTTCACTATGAACACAAAGCTCGAAATAGCTTTTTTTGCTCTCGCCGGAATCGCTGTATTCCTGGGTGCTTTTTGGATATGGAGAACGGAGAAGCGCTTAAAAAAAATTTTCCTCGGCAAAAAGGGGAGGGATTTAGAAGATACTATCGTCGCGCTGGAGAACGATATCTCCAAATTAAAATCTGCCAAAGAAAAAGCCGAAGGAGAAATTTCGGAGGTAAATCGGAAATTGCGAAAAAGCATCCGTGGCCTCGAGACGGTACGCTTCAATCCATTTCCGGACCAAGGCAGTAATCAGAGTTTTGCCATTGGTATGCTTGATGAGGAGGGAGACGGGTTGGTGCTCTCAAGCCTTTATGCCCGCGAGCGGATGAGCATTTTTGCCAAACCGATAAAGAGCGGAAAATCAGAATACGAGCTGACTCAAGAAGAAAAAGAAGCACTATGGAAAGCGCAAAAGAAAACAGAATAGCGAGGCCTTCGGCCGTAGACCTACAGGCGAGGCCGCCGGTGGTGGTCGTAATGGGGCATATTGATCATGGAAAATCAACGCTTCTCGACTATATCCGGAAAACAAACGTGGCCGAAGGCGAAGTGGGGGGCATTACCCAGCATATTTCTGCATATGAAGTAGTGCATAAAAGCGATGTGGGTGAAGAGAAGAAGATAACTTTTCTCGACACGCCCGGGCACGAAGCGTTTTCCAAAATGCGGGCGCGCGGCGCGGAAGTCGCTGATATCGCGATTTTAGTGGTCTCAGCAGAGGATGGCGTCAAGCCGCAGACGATTGAAGCGGCGAAAACGATTTTGAGTAGTAGCACCCCCTTCATCGTCGCCATCAATAAAATCGACAAGCCGGGTGCCAACATCGAAAAAACAAAAGGCGAACTCGCCGAGCACGAAATTTATCTGGAAGACTATGGCGGCAAAGTTCCCTTTGCCTTGATTTCCGGAAAGACCGGAGAAGGCGTAGAGAACTTGCTTGGCCTTATCCTCATTCTTGCCGAGCTGGAAGGTTTTACCGGAAATCCGACGAGGGGCGCCGAAGGGGCGGTCATTGAAACAAATCTTGACCCTCGCCGCGGAATCCAGGCGACGCTCATCATCAAAGACGGCACTTTGAAGAAAGGCATGACGGTGGCGGCAGAAGAGGCCATTTGTGGAACAAGGATAATGGAGAATTTTCAGGGCGAACCGATCGAAGCGGCGACCTTCTCTTCCCCCATCCGCCTGGTCGGTTTTGACCAAATGCCCAGGATCGGGAGCGCCTTTCACTCTTTTGAAAAAAAGAGTGAAGCGGAAAAATACGCGAAAACCTCCGGCTCCTCAAGGTCAGACCTTGAGAATTCAAAAAGGTCTGACCTTTCCCAGCCGACAAGCGAAATGACTAAAAAAGTCATCCCCATTGTGCTCAAAGCCGACACTTACGGGTCGCTCGAAGCGATCGAGAAAGAAATCGAAAAAATCAAAAGCCAAAATGAAAATCTGAACGCGGAATT
>MFVH01000012.1:0-167 GCA_001786015.1 Candidatus Nomurabacteria bacterium RIFCSPLOWO2_01_FULL_46_18
TATTCAGGAGAGTTCTCTATAATCTAAAATCAAAAACCCGCCTCTTGGGCGGGTTTTTGTAAGACTTTTAGTGTCTTTAGATATGCGCGGGCACTTGTCCGGGATTCCGGCTCCAGTTCACAAGATCCGTAGGTATCGGAAGTATCGTCGCCGGGCATTCAAGGTTC
>MFVH01000012.1:235-8666 GCA_001786015.1 Candidatus Nomurabacteria bacterium RIFCSPLOWO2_01_FULL_46_18
GTTTTCCCTGTACTTGATCTGGAAGGCATTTACTCCCCCTTCGGTCAGGGGCCCGAAGAGACCGTCAATCACCAGATTGCCCCCTGTGTATTTATTCAAGAGCGCTTGCAGGATTTTGACTTGCTCGTTGTTGTTGCGATAGTCCCGGCGCATGTAAGTGTCTATTGCGAAGCTGCAAACCGAAGTTTCCGCGCCCAAGACTTGGCCGGAAGACCTCGAGCTCCTGCTTCCACTGCTTCCTCCGCCTCCGCTTGGAATATCACCAGAGTCTGTTTCATCGTCATCGTTAGGGTCGTAAGAATTCGGGTTGTTCGCATCTTCGTCGGTGTGGCATCCGGGATCAGCTTCGTCAATTTCTGAATCGCTTTCGTTATCCAGCCCATCGGAGCATTGGTAAGTGGTTTGAGGTGGCGGAAGAATCTCATGATTGCCAAAGTCCTTGAATGTGAAATCGTCGGCTCCATCGCCACTCTGGGCGCCGTATCCAACGGTGCCGTTCGCACAGGCGACCGTGCCATCCGAAAGAAGAGTCGGAGATGTCTGCTCCCAGCCGCTCTCCAGTACTTCACAGACAATGTAATTTAGGTCTGGATCCAGGTTGACGAAGGAGTAGTTGCCGGAACTGTCGGTTGTTGTGGTTGCTTCAGGAGTTTCTTCAATCACGATTACATCACTATCAAAAGAATAAGAGAATAAATTAATAGACCATCCGGCAATCCCGAATTCATCATCGTTATCACCGTTGTTGTTGAGGTCGTTCCATTTCATACCGGAAATAGTAGATGTATCTGCATCTCCTTGTTTGGTATTTGTGAAAGTGCAGGTTACATTGCTACCGGCTTGAAGATTAACACTAATGCTGCCGTCAGAGTTCTGCGACCACTGATTATTCCAATTTGTGCCTTGGCAATCTTTTGAGGTTAAATCCCAACCGGACAAGGCGGATTCGCTAATTGTATAATCTATACCTGGAGTCAATTCTTCGAAAGTTTCGGAATCAGGGTTGTTTCCCTCGGTGGTTGTCAGGTCAAAGCCTTCATTGATACCTTCAAACTCGAATGTTCCATATCCGCCTTCAGTTTGTTTGACGATTGTGATGGTAGTGGGTGGATATTCACAAGATTGATCGTCCACTGTAGCGTGAGGGTTGTAGTTTAAGGCGTGGGGGTCCATACAACCAGGAACTTCTACGGGCACGCTGTTGTAGAAGGTACAGGAAATAATATCATCAGTACCCATAACAACTCCAGATACTCCGTTTTCTGTAGGTGAGCCGTTGTTAGAAGCCCCATCACAAGAGGCGCTTTGGAATGTATAGTTATCAACTGGACCATCAGTTTCAATCACACTGTAAGAGTCGTTTGAAAGAGGAATATTAACTTGTCCGTCGTCGTCAGTGACATATTCGTCACCCCCAACTTCAAAAACCCATCCGGCTTCAGCCGGTTCGTCGTTCACCACTTTGGTAATGGTAAGAGTCCCGCCGCATAAATCGGTGATAATCTCATCAAGCTCCGCTTGAAGGTCGTCAAAGTTAGCAGCGCTGAAATAAGCGTCCGCGCTGGAAATAGCTTCTAGGTTTGCCTGACTTGGGCCACTACCGATTCCAATTGTTACGATTCTCGCGCCATCGGTCAGGATATTACCACCCTTTATAGTATCTGCTACTGCTACTGCATTGGACAAGTCATTGCCGTCGGTAGTACCGCCAGTCGCACTGGAATCATTGTTAACCGTTGGGTTGCCATCTGAAGCAAACACTACGAGGTTTGGCTTATCAGAACGTCCACCCGCAAAAGTGCTTTGAGCTTTCAGAAGTCCGTCTTCCCAGTTGGTAGCGCCACTGCTAGAAAAATCTAACGCATCGTGTATATCAGCCACTACATTGGTAAAAGATTGATTTACGGTTGCTGTTCCAGCAAAACTTGTTACCGAGAAAATTGTCGGGGTAACAGAAAGTGCAGTCACGAAATCCTTGAAATCATTTTCCATGCTGTTTAGGTTGGTGTTGCCGATAGAACCAGACCGATCTACAACAAGCGCGATATCAAGACCGCAAGTTCCACCCAAGGATGGATTCGCTACGATACCCTGCACTGGAAGAGCAGAAAAAGCAAACATTAAAATTACTGCCAAAGATAAAGCTTTTGATTTAATATTTTTCATATTGTTATTTTTAATAATTTTAATAATAAATACTTTAGTAATACTCTTGTCTTACCATATTCTGAATCCGTGTCAAGCTGTCAAGTGTATAATGTGTGGGAAAGAAAAAACAAAAAACTTGTAAAATTTTGGATTTTGTGATATGGTTATAATCGCTTTTTCGGCAAATTTAATGGATAAATTAAATGCCATAATTAAAAAGGAGCTTGAGGCCGGAGCCAATATTTCGATCATAAATCTGATCGACCATTTAGTCTCTCATGCTTCGGATATTCACGCCTCGGACATTCACATCGACCCGACGGAAAAAAACTTGCGCATCCGTTTCCGTATCGACGGCGTACTCGAAGACATGCATCCGCTCCCCAAGGACATCCATTCGGAGATAATTTCCCGCATCAAGGTCCTCTCGGGATTGCGCACCGACGAACATCACGCCGCGCAGGACGGACGCTTCCGCAGCATCATCTCCGATTTGGGAAGCGTGGATGTGCGTGTTTCTATCGTACCCACTTATCACGGAGAAAATGTCGTGCTGCGATTGCTCTCCGACAATGCGGAGCACTTTACTTTGGAGACGCTTGGTTTCTCCGAAGAAGATCGAAATAAAATTTTACGCGCTATCAAGAAAACTTCCGGCATGATCTTGGTCACCGGGCCGACCGGAAGCGGCAAGACCACTACGCTCTACACTTTGATTAAAATGTTAAACTCCAAAGAAATTTCTATTGTCACCATTGAAGATCCGATTGAATATGCCGTCGAAAACGTGGAGCAGATCCAGGTGAACGCGCGAACCGGCCTTACTTTCGCCAACGGTCTGCGCTCGATCCTCCGTCAAGACCCGAACATTATCATGGTGGGCGAAATAAGGGACACCGATACGGCCGGCATTGCCGTAAACGCCGCGCTCACCGGGCACCTACTTTTAACCACCCTTCATACCAACGATGTTGGAGCCACTCTGCCTCGTTTACTCGACATGAAGATAGAACCGTTTCTGGTTTCTTCCACCGTGGCTATCGTCATCGGACAGAGGCTCGTACGTAAGGTTTGTGAAAAGTGTAAAACTGAGAAAACTCTGAACGAAGAAGAATATGTTCGACTTTTAGAAAATATCTCCGAGAAAACTTTTGGCGAGAATCGCAAATTCTGGGAAGGCAAGGGCTGTAATTCCTGCAACGGCACCGGCTACAAAAGCAGGCTCGTAATCAACGAAGTGCTGGTGGCCGATGAAGAAATCCGGGTGGCGATATTGCGTAAAGCGTCAGCCAGTGAAATAAAACAAATCGCGATAAAAAACGGTATGACCACTATGCTCCAAGACGGTCTGCGCAAGGCGGCCGCTGGACAGACCAGCATCGCGGAAGTACTGCGTGTAACCCATGAATAAAAAATTGCAAAAATATAAAAAATATTTTTCGGTTGATTTTTTTTCTTATACCAGATTTTCGGTCAAGAAGCAGACTTTTTTTGCCAAACGACTCTCTTTTTTAATTAAAGCGGGAGTACCGATGCTCGAGAGCGTGCACGTGATAAAAAAACAGGCAAAGTCAAAATCGGAAATTAGTGTTTTTGAAAAAATAGTTTCCGATCTGGCCAATGGACAAACACTGGCCGGCAGTCTTTCACGGTTCAAGGGGGTTTTTGGAAATTTCGCCATCAACATCATCAGGGCCGGAGAATCAAGCGGCACTCTGACCGCCAATTTAAATTACTTAGCCAACGAACTACGCAAAAAAGAAATGCTTCGAAGCAAGATCATGAGCGCCATGCTCTACCCTGTCATCGTCACGGTGGCGACTTTCGGCATTACCGGACTTCTGATAGTTTACATTTTCCCTAAAATTATGCCGATTTTTCAGAGTTTGAACGCGACTTTGCCGCTTTCCACCCGAATCATTATATTTTTAAGCGAGGGCATCAGAAATTACGGGATTTATATTTTTATCGGCCTGGTCCTTCTTTCTATCACTTTTTCTCTTTTGAAAAAATATGTGCCGAGAGTCAGATTTATTTCTGACGGGATAACATTGCGGGTCCCCTTCATGGGCGTGATTGTGAAGAATTACAATCTAACCAACACTACCCGCACATTGGGATTGCTCCTTAAAAGCGGAATCTCTCTGACTGAATCGCTTGTCATTACTGCCGATACCACCGAGAACGTGCAATATAAAAAGGCCTTCATCGACATATCCAAGGGGGTGATGAAAGGTAAAACCGTTTCTGAACTTATTAAAGCATTCCCCGCTCTTTTTCCCGACATGCTGGAGCATATGGTTGCTATCGGTGAGAAAAGCGGCAATTTGTCGAACACGCTCATTTATCTTTCGGAACTTTATGAGGGCGAATTCGACGATCTGACAAAAAACCTGTCGAGTTCTATCGAACCCGTGCTGATGGTTGTGATGGGCATACTGGTCGGGTTTGTCGCCATATCGGTCATCACGCCTATCTATGAAATTACCAACAGCATCAAAAAATAAGCTTGCCCCGCGAAGTTCGGGCGGAGTGGGGGGATTTACTCTGATTGAAATAATGACGGTTATCGGCCTGTTCACGATAATCGCCGGAGTAGGTATGTTTTTTGACTTTGATAATTTTCGCGCTTATTCTTTTCATTCCGAAAGAGATACCCTGATCTCCACGTTGCAGCACGCGCGAGCGGAAGCGGTCTCGAGTATTTGCCGCGGACCCTGTGACGAAGGAAAACCTCACGGAGTAAAAATTTTGGACAATAAATTTATAATTTTCCAGGGCACGGATTACGTTTCCGCCGACCGTGACTACGACGCGATAATGGATGCAAATCCGAATATGCTGCACGGAGGACTTCCTGAAGTTGTTTTCGAACAACTCTCCGGTGATGTGGATACTCCCGGCGATATTACGCTTACGGATAATTATAGCGGAAGGAAATCAACCATCAGCATAAATAGCGAAGGACAAATATTATGGACCGACGAAAGAATCTAAATTTTAATAGAGGCCTCGCCCGTAGCATCGCCCATAGGTCTACTGCCGAGGGGCCTATGGCCGAGGGATTTTCCACCATCGAACTCATGATAGCCATGACTATCATGGTTTTGGTTTTAACCGCCGTAATCTTGGTGTCCTTCGGTAATCAGTCTTTTCTAATTGGCAGCCAGACAAACGCCGAAGCGATGAAAATTGCCCAAAGACTTCTGGAGCAGGAACAGGCGCTGGCGCGGAAAGATTTCAATCTGGTAAATTCGATTCCTCAAGCGACAGAAGATATTTATAAAAAAGAAGTGTTCGTAAAATTATTGCCCGATTTTCTAACCAAAGAAGTGAAAGCGCTAATAACTTGGAAAGACGAACGCCAACTCGACAAAACACTTGAACTTACCACTCTCATAGCGAATTTCGAGACTCCCGTTGGCGGAAATACGTGCGATTCTACATTATCCGGAGATTGGACCAGTCCTCAAATTAAAAATTCGGTTACCGACTTTGCCACTTTGGTGGGCGATCCGGACGGAGTCTATACTCTCTCCGATGTTGACGCGTATAAAAATAAATTATATGTGACTGCCGATTCGGCTACGGACTCGGAGAGCAGTACAACTCTTCCCACGCTTTTTGTTTTCGACGTGAGCGATCCAACCGATCCGGACCATAAAGGAGATACGGATAATGCTCCGACGGCTACTTTGGGATTAAATGCTGTCCGAGTGTCCGAAGACCCAGCCGGAAAAACTTATGCTTACGCGGCGAGCAATACTTCCAGCGATTACTCCACTTGTGACCCTGTCGCGAATCGCGCTTGTGGGCAGTTTGTTATTTTTGATGTCAGCAACCAGAATAATCCGAGTTGGGCGACGAATCTAAAAGTTACAAGTTTAACACCCGTGACCGGAACAAATACCGGACAGAGTATTTTTTATAAAAATGGTTATGTGCTTTTAGGACTGTCATCCGCCGCCGGACCGGAGTTTCATATTGTAGATATGCATAATCCGGATTCCTGGTTTGGTGGGGCGCACCTGCTCTATCCGGTTGGCAGTTTTGAAGTCGGGAATTGGATAAATGAAGTGGCTATGCGCGGCACCTATGCTTATCTCGGAACACCCAACACGCAGGAATTGCAGATTCTGGACCTGACCAACCCAAACTCTCCCGCACTCGCCGGCGGATTCTCTGATGGTTCGGGAAACGGCAAGGGAATGTATTTGGTCGGGAACAATCTTTATTTCGGCAAGACTACCGGCGCCGGGGATGATTTATTTATTTTGGACAATACCAACCCAGGAGCCACTTTGCCCAAACTGGGCGGTTTTGACATCGGCAGTAGTGTGAATGATATCATCGTTCGCGACTATTTTTCTTTCATTCTAACCAACAACAATTTAGAAATATATCGCACGGATGACCCTTCGAACATTTCGTTTTCTGTTTCCATTCCCCTACCCGCCAGTGGCAGTGCGACTGAACCTTCGATGGATTGCGAAGGGAATAATATTTTTGTTACCTCGAACGACGGAAGCGGACGTGGTGAACTTTATATAATTTCTACGCCTTAATGCGAAACAAATTTAAAAATCAAAAAGGTTTCACTCTCATCGAGACAGTCATCTACATTGCGCTTTTTGCTTTCATTATGACGGGAGCGCTTGTTTCCATCTACGGTATCTTGGGTTCGAGCGCGCGCAACCAGACCAAGGCCATGGTGCAGGAAGAAGGCAGTTTCCTTTTGGGTAAAATTGATTGGGCGCTTTCGGGGGTAGAGACGATTAATCTGCCGGACGACAGCGATGGAGACGGTATAGAACTAGATTTGACACTTTCGGTTAAAAAATTCGACACCAGCCCGGAAAATCCTATCGTCATCACGCTCTCGGGAGGAGATTTTACCATTAGCCGGGGGGGTGGCGCGGCCCAAACTCTCAACAATACCGATGTCACCGTATCTTGTGATCCGTTGGGATGTTTTACTTATAGGGCTGAAACTGGTGACGGCATCAATCCGGAAAGTTTGGAAGCGAAATTTAACGTGAGCGCTCTGACTTCCGAAGGATTGCCTTTTTCCCAGGATTTCTCTACCATTAAATATCTACGAAAATAATTTCCATTTTATGCTGAAATACTTACAAAATAAAGGAATAAAAACGAACAAGGGGTTTCTGGCCCTGACCTCCACGCTCATCATCACGGCAGTCTTAATGATGGCCATATCGGCGACCAGCACTTCGAGTTTCTTCGCTCGGTTTGACGCGCTCGGTAGCGAATTTAAAAGAGTGTCTTTGGGACTTTCCGAATCGTGTCTAAACGCGGCGCTTTTAAAAATTACGCAGAACTTTTGCTATGACCCGACGGCCGACCCGGACTATGTATCGGGCGAAGGCGTGAAAGTAGATGTGGGACCGGACAGTTGTTATATAAGTTCGGTTACTTACGATACCCCTGACTGCGATGCGGACAAGAGGACAGTCACAATAAAAACTACCGCGCAATATCCGGAACAAAATGGTTCATGGAGTTCTAATAAAATAGTTGCGACGATTCAGAACCCGGCAATCTCCGTCACGACTCCCCCGCCCACTTGTTCATTCCTAGTTTCACCGGCGTCTATTACCCAAGGACAAAATGTAACGATACAGTGGAGTACTTCCGGGAACGCGACCGCGCTTGATGTCGTGCAAAGTATCGGAGCGACCAATACAACAATTTACTCGGGTTTACCCAGCGGCAGTCCAATTACAGACGCTCCTTCTGCCAGCGCTTCTTATTCGGCCACAATCACCGGGCCCGGCGGCTCGACCCAATGCGTTCCAACAGACTCGGTGGTGGTAGAACCACCGGCAGATTGCGCGGATACTGTATTGATGCTTGACAGAACTGGCAGTATGGCAGATTCCTATCCTTGTCCTGGATGTCTTCAAGACGAACGGGACGCAGCAAATGGACTTCTTGATTTGTATGACGATCTAAATCCTCTTCCAAAAACTTCCGTGGGCGTCTTTGGTGCGGTTGGTGCCCCGAATCCATACAATGCAGTAATTCTTCAAACCCTAACAACAAATTACACAAACCTCTATAATGCTGTATCTAATGGTCTTGCGACAGCGAGTAGTTGGACTAATTTATCTAGCGCAATAAGTGTGAGTGATACAGAATTAAATAATAGTAGTCGCCATACTTTAGGAAAGAATAAAGTTCTTATTTTAATATCGGACGGAAAAACAACTCATCCAACAACAAGTCCGGGCCCAGAACAATTAGCAACAAATGCCGCCAACGC
>MFVH01000012.1:8700-9314 GCA_001786015.1 Candidatus Nomurabacteria bacterium RIFCSPLOWO2_01_FULL_46_18
ATAATATTCCGACAGAAATTTTCACGATTCACTTCGGTGGTTCTGGCCCAAACAATGTAGATCAAAATTTCCTGGCAACGCTCGCCACCAATTCGGCTAATGACCAGTTTACTTCTGGAACTAGTCCAGATACCGGATACCTTCCGCCACAGGCAAACTTCGGTGACGGTAGTAGTAGTTGGTCAAATCCGACGGGGGTTTACAGTGATGGTGGCGCCAGCGCAAGTAATAACACGAGTGGGCGACATAGATTTTATAATTTTGGTTTCTTGAGTTCTCCAAATTCTATACCTTCCGGGGCGACTATTCGCGGAATTGAGGTGGCAGCTGACGCCCGCTCTTCCGATTCTAATGGTTGTAGTTTAGGTGTAAGTCTGTCATGGAATGGAGGGAGTACCTGGTCCAATGGCTCGACCAATCCGTCAATAACTAAGTCGATTACTGGATTGGAAAATACATATATTTTTGGCGGATCCTCTAATTTATCTGCTTGGGGTTCTCACTCCTGGATTCCTAATGATTTTAATAATGGCAATTTTCGCCTACGTATTCATGATGTGGATCCTGGTTTGGGTTGCGATAATTCCGCTACCACCTTCGTTGATTATTTGTGC
>MFVH01000013.1 GCA_001786015.1 Candidatus Nomurabacteria bacterium RIFCSPLOWO2_01_FULL_46_18
CCGAGTGGTGTCCCCTTCAGCGATGTGACTACACGTAGTCGCTAAGGGTGAAGTGAAGTAGCAAAGAGAGAAAAAAGACAGGAGGTGGTCATTCATTGAAAGATCACCTCCATTTGCATTTTAATAAGCTATTTCTCTTTTTTAATACATAAAAAACACTTGCAAACTCTGCATTTTTTTGATAAAATAGAATTATAAATGGCTAAAGAAAAGAAGGAAAAAAATGGTTCCGGACATCATTATGACGCCTCGGACATATCTGTTTTAGAAGGCCTGGAACCCGTCCGGCGCAGGCCTGGCATGTACATCGGCACAACCGGCCCGGACGGGCTTCATCATTTGGTCTGGGAAATTTTTGACAATTCTCGCGATGAAGCGATGGGCGGATTCTGCGACAATATCGAAGTAGCGCTCCTTCCGGAGAACCGCATTCGGATCGCCGACAACGGCCGGGGGATTCCGGTTGATATCCACAAAAAAACAAAAGTCTCGGCGCTGGAGACGGTAATGACCACTCTTCACGCCGGCGGAAAGTTTGGCGGGGAAGGTTACAAAGTTTCCGGCGGCCTCCACGGCGTCGGCGCCTCGGTGGTGAACGCCTTATCGGTTTCTTTCCGGGCGGTGGTCCATAAAGATGGCGGAGAATTCGTGCAGGAGTACTCCCGCGGAGAGAAAAAATCAAAAGTTAAAAAAACCGGCCCGTCGAAACTTAGTGGCACGATTATTACTTTTGAACCGGACTCGCAAGTTTTTAAAGATATAAAGTTTGATTGGAATACAATCGTTAGCCACGTACGCCAGCAGGCATATTTAGTGAAAGGACTCCGGATAACTCTTATCGACGCGCGCGGTTGGGACGGGAAAGGCATGAGCGACGAAGACATTTTTTATTTCCGCGACCTGGATCTCGAACTTCCTTCACTTTCTTTCTATTTCGAGGGCGGGCTGGTGTCGCTGGTTAAATATTACAATAAGCTGCAGAAGCCGGTTCAGGACAACATTTTTTATGTTCGAAAAGAATTTACCTCGCCGGGGGGCGGGGCAAGGGACGACGTAGATGTCGAGATCGCACTTCAATATGTGGATGACATCGTTGATCGCATTATCCCTTTTGCCAATAATATTTACACCGGGGAGGGCGGGACGCACGTGACCGGCTTTAAGACCGCGCTTACCAGAACTCTCAATACTTACGCCAAGAAAAATGAAGCGATGAAAGAATCCGAGGGCGGTTTCACCGGGGAAGATGTCCTCGAAGGACTCACCGCCGTTATTTCAGTCAAACTGCGCGAGATTCAGTTCGAAGGACAGACCAAAGCCAAGCTTGGGAGCATGGAAGCCCAAGGCGCGGTGGCTACCGTCTTTGGAGAAGCATTTTCCGCGTTCTTGGAAGAAAATCCGGATAACGCTAAAGCTATCATCAATAAATCAATTCTAGCGCTCAAGGCCCGCAAGGCGGCGAAAGCGGCCAAAGATTCGGTGCTTCGGAAGGGCGCGCTTGAGGGTATGACCCTCCCGGGAAAACTCGCCGATTGCCAGAGCAAGGACCCGGCCGAATCGGAATTATTTTTAGTCGAGGGGGATTCGGCCGGCGGCTCGGCCAAGCAGGGTAGGGATCGCAGGACGCAGGCAATTCTTCCGCTTCGGGGAAAAATCTTGAATGTCGAGAGAGCGCGCATCGACAAAATGCTCGCTTCCAAGGAAGTACGGGCGCTGGTAATTGCGATGGGAACTTCGATCGGGGAGGGTTTTGATACTTCCAAGATTCGATATCATAAAATTATCATCGCCACCGATGCGGATGTGGACGGTTCGCACATTCGTACGCTATTACTTACGCTTTTTTATCGATACTTTAAACAAATAATCGAACAGGGGTATATTTATATCGCCAAACCTCCGCTCTACAAAATTAAAAAGGGGAAAGAAATTTTTTACGCGTATTCGGATGAGGAGAGAATGAAAATTGTGGGCAAAGGGGAGGTAAGCGAGATACAGCCCGCCGATGCTGAAGCTTTGACTGGCGAAGAAGTTCCCGAACCAGAAACTAGCAACTCAAACCTAAAACCCAATCGAGTTCACATTCAGCGATTCAAAGGTTTGGGTGAGATGAACCCGGAGGAGCTTTGGGAGACGACGATGGATCCAGCGCGGAGAATCTTGAAAAAAGTTGATATCGAAGACGCGGAAGAAGCGAACAAGATTTTTGACATCCTGATGGGCTCGGAAGTCCCGCCGCGCAAATCCTTCATTCAATCGAACGCCAAACTCGCCGAAATCGATATTTAATTATTTCTTATTTTTGATTTCTTCCTTTAGTCTCGCCATGAATTTTTCAAGAGAAATGTTTTCAAGTTTCTCCGTGCGACCTTCGGCGGTGAGGGTCTTCGACTCTTTTTCTTTGTCGCCGAGGACGACGAGGTAGGGAATTTTTTCGGTTTTTCCATTGCGGATTTTTTTGCCGAGCGTTTCGTTACTCTCGTCGAGTTCAACTCTGATATTTTCATTTTTAAGTGCCTCAAAAATTTCCCGGCTATACTCCAAATGCGCCTCTCCGATCGGAAGCACCCGCACCTGCACCGGCGAGAGCCATAAAGGGAAAGCTCCGGCATAGTGCTCAATTAAAATACTCATAAAACGTTCAAGCGATCCCATAATTGCCGCATGAATCATAATAACTAATTCTTGAGTGCCTTTTTCGGTAGTAAAATATAAGCCGAAACGTTTCGGTTGATTGAAATCAAGCTGAATCGTCGCCACTTGCCATTCGCGCCCCAGCGAATCCTTGGCAATGAAATCAATTTTTGGTCCGTAGAAAGCCGCCTCCCCAATTCCCTCGATTGTTTTCACTTTCCGTTTTTTAGCTATATCTCTTAGTATTTTTTCTGCTTTTTCCCAATATTCTGGGAGACCCAGATACTTCTCCGGAGTTTTTGGATCGCGTAGAGATAATCGAACTTCAAGTCCAAAACCGAAGACTCCGTAAAACTCATCAACGATATTCCAAATGTTTCCGATTTCTCTTTCAATCTGATCATTTCGACAAAATACGTGTGCGTCATCAATCGAAATCGAACGAACTCGGGAGAGCCCGGACAGTTCGCCTGATTGCTCGTCGCGATACTGCATCGTGGTATTGGCGTAGCGCTGCGGCATATCTCGATAGCTATGCGGGCGCCGGGCAAAAATTTGCGTATGGTGTGGACAATTCATGGGCTTCAGGACAAATTCATGTCCCTCGCGGGTTTTAATATGAAATAACTGGTCTTGAAATTTATCCCAATGGCCGGAAGTCTCATAAAGTTGTTTCTTGGTAATGTGCGGAATCTCAACTCGCTCGTAGCCGTAGGCCTTACGCAAGTTCCAGACGTAATCATCCAGCAGGTGGCGCATAAGCGTCCCCTTGGGTGTCCAAAGAGGTAATCCCGCTCCCACTAAATCCGAGAAGGTAAACAAGTCGAGCTCTTTGCCCAATTTCTTATGATCCCTTTTCTCCGCTTCCTCTCTTTGTTTAGTGTATGCCTCGAGCTCCGCTTTAGTTTCAAAAGCTAATCCATAGATACGCGTCAGCATTTTGTTTTTCTCGTCTCCTCGCCAGTACGCACCGGCGATGCGGTCGAGTTTGAAAGCGTCGGGATTGATTTCCTTACTCGGACTTTCTACGTGCCCGCCTCGACACAAGTCGACAAATTCACCGCAGGCATAAAAGGTTATATTTTCTTTTTTCTCTTTTATTTCGTCTATCAGTTCCAATTTGTAAGCATTGTCTTTGAAAAAATTTCTTGCCTCTTTTTCGTTTTTTTCTTCATGAGAGAACTTATCCCATTTCTTCAAAATCTCCTTCATTTTCTTCTCTATTTTCGGCAGGTCTTTGTCGGAAATAGGGGAGCCGAACTCAAAGTCATAATAAAAGCCGTCTTCAATCGCCGGCCCGATAGTATTTTTAGTTCCGGGGTAAAGTTCCAGTACCGCGGCCGCCAGCAGATGAGCCAGAGAATGTCGTAAGTTCGCCAAATCCGCCTCTTTCTTCATAAGCCTTATAATATCACATTTTTATTTGCAATTGTACATTTCTGTGCTAGGATAAAAAGACTATGGTTGTCCGAATGAGAAGCACAAAATCGCATACCAAGAATCGCCGAGCGCACCACGCCCTGGTCGGCATGAAACTCTCGAAATGCGGAAATTGCGCGGAGCCGGTGCGTTCGCATACGATTTGCGCAAATTGCGGTTACTATCGCGGCATGAAAGTATTGGATTTGGTTAAACAAACGGAGAAAAAGCAAAAGAGAGAAAAGGCCAAGAAGGCAAAGACGTAATTAGTACAAATGGCGAACAGGCACCTTTCCAGATCAATAGTATTGCAGACGCTTTTCGAGTGGGACTTTAATGGCGGCAAGAACTTTGACATGAAGAGGGCCCTGAATCATAATCTCGAAGAATTCGCTCCCGGACTCGAAGAGAATGCGTTCGTTTATACTCTCTCCGACCAAATTTTGAAGAAACGCAAAGCCGTCGACGAAATTATCGAGAAAGCTGCCCCGGAATGGCCACTCAATAAAATCTCGCTGGTTGATCGGAATGTCCTTCGGATCGGCCTGACCGAGTTACTTTTCGGCGATCGAAGTCAGGTGCCGCCAAAAGTGGCGATCAATGAAGCGATCGAATTGGCGAAAACTTTTGGCGGAGAAAATTCCGGCAAGTTCGTAAACGGTGTCTTGGGCGCGGTTTACAAGGAAATCGGTGAACCGGGCAAGGACGAAACCAGCAAAAGAAAAAAAGGCGAGCCGACGGACATTTCCAAGTTGCCGGTGGAAAGATTTGGCGGAGCGGTAATTTACGCCAAGCGCGCCAGCGACTATTATTTTGCCTTTGTTCATGATGTCTTTGGCTACTGGACGCTTTCCAAGGGGCACATCGAGGAGGGGGAGAGCGCGGAAGATGGCACCAAGAAAAGAATCAAAGAAGAAATCGGACTGGCTATCAGGATTAAAGAAGAGTTGGGTGAAAATGAATATGTGGCTTCACATCCGGAGAAAGGGAAAACCTTGAAAAAAGTGGCGTATTATCTGGCGGAGAGCGATTATAAGGAGCTGGTGCTTGCCCCTTCCGGCGGGCTGGACGGGGCAAGGTGGTTTCTCCCTTCGGAAATCCCGGAACTTCGAATTTACAGCGACATTATCCCCCTGGTGGCCAAAGCAGTGGAAATTATTTCCCTCGGCCATAGCCCCCTCGGCAGTAGACCTACGGGCGATGCTACGGGCGAAGCGAAAAAATCATGATAAACTTTTCAGATTTCGAAAAAAAGACAAAAATAGTTTTCAAAAATAAAAATCTGCTGAAGCAGGCATTTATTCACCGTTCTTATATCAACGAAAATCCGAAGGTCGGACTTTCGCACAATGAACGGCTGGAATTTTTGGGCGACGCGGTCCTGGAACTTATTGTCACCACGTATCTCTTTGAGAAATTCCCGAATTACACCGAAGGGGAATTGACCGCCATCCGGAGCGCTTTGGTCAATGCAATGATTATCTCCGAAGCTGCGGGAGAGATCGGGATGAATGAGTATCTCCTCCTCTCCAAAGGCGAAGCGAAAGACGGCGGCAAAGCCAGAGTGTATATTCTCGCCAATACTTATGAAGCCTACATCGGGGCGGTTTATCTTGATCGGGGCTACGGGACGGCGGAGAAATTTGTCGAACAGACGCTTCTCTCGAAGACGGAGGAGATTGTCGCGAAGAAGCTCTGGCGCGATGCCAAGAGCCTGGTGCAGGAGAAGGCGCAGGAGTATTTTTCGGTGACTCCCGCCTACAAAGTGCTCCGTGAATCCGGTCTCGATCACGACAAGCATTTTTCTGTCGGGATTTTTTTTGGACCGGAGCTCATTGCCTCCGGCCGGGGTAAATCGAAGCAGGAAGCGGAGCAAGAAGCGGCCCGGGCCGCCTTAAAAGTAAAGAATTGGCTCGATTAATATGCGGCTCGAGACTCTTGAACTTCACAGTTTTAAATCTTTCTCTCAAAAAACGCTTTTAGGATTCAAGCATCCGGTCGTTGCCATCGTCGGTCCGAACGGCTCCGGCAAATCGAACGTGGTCGAGGCCTTCCGCTTCGTCTTGGGTGAACAGTCGATGAAATCAATGCGGGGGAAGCTTGGCGCGGACTTAATTTTCAAGGGTTCGAAGTCGCTCCAGCGAGCGAGTCGCGGGAGTGCCACAATTTATCTCAATAATTCCGATCGGGTTTTTAAACTCACCAATGATGGCGGAGAAGCCGTTGGTTTGAATTATGATGTTATTTCAATTTCTCGGGAAGTTTATCCGGACGGGCTGAACAAGTACATATTGAATGGCTCGGAGGTAAGGCTCAAAGACATCAATAATCTTCTCGCCAGCGTGAACATCGGCGCGTCCGGGCACCACATAATTTCGCAAGGCGAGGCCGACCGCATTTTGAATGCCAACTCTCGAGAACGACGGGAGATGGTGGAAGACGCCCTGGGGCTTAAAATTTATCAATACAAAATCAGAGAGAGCGAGCGGAAGCTGGAGCGGACGGAAGAAAACATGAAAGAAGCGATGCTGCTGCGCCGAGAAAACGCTCCGCATTTAAATTTTTTAAAAAAGCAAGTAGAGAAATTCGCGAAGTCGCGGGAGTTGCGCGATGAGCTCGCTTCGCTTTATCGGGATTATTTTCAGAAAGAGAGCGTCTATTTGGGAAAAGAGAGGGCAAGCCTGTCGGCGGAGGGGAATAAAATAGGAGCCGAGCTGAAAAGACTCGCTTCGAAAGTGGAAAGCAGGGAAGAAGATGGAGGAGAGAGCGAAAAGATCGGAGAACTTCGAAACCTGGAGCAAAAACGAAACAAATTAAGCGCGCAAAAAAATGAAATAGAACGGAAGCTTGGGAGGACTGAAGGAATGATCGAAATCAAGGAGGGCAAAGTTAAATTTTCCGACGTTTGTCCGTTTTGCGGGAGTAAAATTCTGTCTGCTACTCCCGAGCAAATTAAAAAAAGAGAAGAAGAGGAGAAAGATCTCGCCGAGCTAAAAAATTCCCGTACCCAGATTCTCGCGGAGGTAGAGAAGACGGGAACCGAAGAAAGGGCCGTAGAAAAATCGATTGAATTTCTGAAAGAAACAATCAATAAAGAAATTTCCACCCTGCGAGATAGAGAAAAAGAAAAATATGCTTTGAAACTGAAAGAGCAAGAGCTTCATTCCACGCTGGAAGTGATAAAAGTTAAAGAAGAAAATTTAAAAAGAGAAGATGAAGCCTTTGAGAACGAACTCAAAGAGGGAGAAGTGTTGGTGGGTCCGGAAATACTTTCTTATAAAAATCATCAGGGAAATACGGAGAGTAATCGCGCCGAGCAGGAAGAAAATCGCAAAAAAATAGAAAGGATAAAAATAAAATTGGAAGATGCGGGAGAGGGAAGCGGGGCGGAAATTCGGAAAGAATTCGAGGAAATGGCCGAGCGAGACAAGTTTTTGGAAAAGGAAATGGGGGATTTGTCGAAGGGTATCGAATCGCTGGAGCAGCTTATTTCGGGACTCAAAGAAAAAATTGACCTTGAATTTAAAGAGGGGGTGGAGAAGATAAATGTGGAGTTTAAAGAGCTTTTCGCTTTGATGTTCGGCGGCGGGAATGCGAAACTCGTGGTTACGGCGCCGGTGAAACGATCCTACTCCGCTAAAGCTTCGCAGGACGACCTCGAGGAGGTCGAAAATAAAAATGAACCACAGGAGGAAGGAATTGAGATAAATGTGTCGCTCCCGCAGAAAAAAGTTAAAGAATTGAACGCGCTCTCCGGCGGAGAGCGTTCGCTGGTCTCAATTGCCCTCCTTTTCGCCATGTCGCAGGTGAATCCGCCGCCCTTTCTGGTCCTCGACGAAACCGATGCCGCCCTCGATGAATCAAACTCCCGCAAATTCGGCGATATGTTGGAAAAACTTTCAAAACAGTCACAGCTTGTCGTTGTCACCCACAACCGCGAAACGATGTCCCGCGCCGACGTCCTCTACGGCGTCACCATTGGCTCCGACGGCGCCTCCAAGCTCCTCTCGGTCAAATTGGCAGAAGCCGAAGCTATCGCGGAGTGAATTTTACTTTTTCTTCTTTGCCGGGGATTATTTTATCCGGCTGGAAGACTCGGGAAAGTTTCAGAATATTTTTCTTCACGGCCATATTGCCGTCTTTGAATAATTTGATTTCCAGGAGCATTCCTTCCATTGTCGCCTCGGAGAATGTTTGGTCAAAGATAAAGTTTCCGAGCGAGTAGGCGATGTATCCATTTTTATAAACTTCCGTGTCTTCAATCACGTGCGGATGTGTTCCGACGACAATCTTCGCGCCGTCATCGATTGCCCGATGCGCCAGCTCTTCCTGCCTCGCGTTATGCTTGGTCTGATATTCTTCGCCGAAATGAAATGACACCACAAGGTGATCTACCCGCCTCGCCGCGCTTTTAACAATTTCATCAAAGCGCGGGTCGTTGGCGAGCAGTATTCCTCCGTTATCCGGAGTTGCCGCCATAAATTCCGGTCCCTTGTCGGAAAAGGCAAGAAATCCTATTTTCATCCCGTATTTTTCGATTATCGCTGGTTTCTCTGCTTCCTCGCGAGTCACTCCGCCGCCGGTGTAAAGAATTTCATTCTCTTTCATCCGCGAGAGTGTGTCATAGAAAGCCAGTCTCCCCCAATCGCCGATATGATTATTGGTAACGGAGAGAATACCGAAGCCCGCGCCCTTCAGGGCCGGGAGAACTTGGGGATCCATTCGGAAAGAATATAAATTGCCGAGGTCGCTTCCTTGGTCCGAGGCGGTGCCTTCAAGGTTGGCAAAAACAATATCATAATTTTTAAGGATTTCCATTTTTTCAAAAAGCATCGAATAGTCCCCGCCGAAATTTTTTATCACCGAATTGCGGACCCCGCGATTGAGCATCAGGTCCCCGCCGAAAGCGAGCATCACATAATCCGGCTCTTTGATTTCAGGAATGGGGGCAATTACTACTTCCTCCACCCTCTGGAGCGCAACCTTCTCTTCTATTTTCTCTCCGTAATAAATATTTTTCTTTAAATAGCCTAGAATGTTTTCCACGTCACGCCTGCGGTCAGCGCTTCCCAAGAGCGCGATCGCAATATTGCGCGGCCCGTTTTCAAGGAGAGGAGCGGAGAAAACAGAAACAACCGTTTGTCGGGCGGGTTCGGTGTAGCCGGACTTCCCGCCCAAATACCCCTCTCTCTTTAAGAATTGATTGTTGCTCGGCCAAATGTGCGCCTTAGTTCCGAAACTCCGGAGAGTGGTGATGGAGAGGAGGTCTTTTTTCTTTTCGTTTAAGTATTTGACCAGCCGGAAGAGGTCGGAAACGGTCGATTGATTTTCCGGGGAGAGGCCGCTCGGGTCGGAGTATTTCGTTTGGAACATCAGAAGCTCTTTGGCCCGCTCGTTCATCTTTCCGATAAAGGTGCTCCGGCCCAAATTCTCCGCCAGGACCTCGGCCGCGTCGTTCGACGATTGGAGTAGGAGCGGATACAAGAGGTCGCCGGTTTTTATTTTCTCGCCCAAGCGTAAATCGCCGTTCCCGCCTTCGGTGGCGAGCGCTTTCTGACTGACGAGCGCGATCCCGTCCTCTGGTAAGGTTTCAGCGGCCACCAGCGCCGTCATCAGCTTGGAGACCGAGGCGATCGGGAGCTCCTCCTTTTCATTTTTTGAGAGAATTATTTCTCCGGTTTCAAGGTCGCCGACCAAATAAGCGAGGGCGGAAACCTTCAGTTTTTCGGCGAGCGGCCTGGTGAAGTAAGAAAGAACCGGCCCAGCCTCAAGCTTGTCTTTTTGCGGCGTAGTAGTGACGACCGCTTCGGTTTTTTCTTCAAAAACTGGAGAGGAGTCTGATTTATCAAAAGGGGAGAAATTAAACGCCAGTGTCACAAAAAAAACACCGAACGCAAGCGAGAGGAGTATCTTAATCCACTTCATACCAATACATAATCTATTGTTTTCTTTTCCAGGTCGACCGATTTTACTTTGATTCTAACTTTATCGCCCAGACGATACTTTTTTTTCTTTCTCTGTCCGACTAATTCCAGTTTTTTCTCATTGAGAACATAGAAATCATCGGAGAGATCTCGTATCCGCACCAACCCTTCCGACTTTGTTTCCGTTTCTTCCATATATAGGCCCCACTCGGTCAGTCCGCTTACGATACCTACGAATTTTTGGCCGACCCGAGAGGACATATATTCCACTTGCTTGTACTTGACCGAAGCCCACTCCGCCTCCTGCGCTCTTTTTTCCTGAAGCGATGCTTGTCTTAAAATTTCTTCATACTCGTGCAATCTTTCTTTTCCGATCGATTTACCGGAGAGATGAAGGTCCAATAGTCGATGGACAATAATGTCCGGATATCGGCGGATCGGGGAAGTGAAGTGGGTATAGTATTTGAGCGCCAATCCGTAGTGGCCGATGTTTTTGGTCGAATAGATCGCTTTGGCCATCGAGCGGACTACCGCGCGGTGAACAGTGTCCTTTTCAACTTTCCCCTCGAGGCTCTCCAGTATCCGATTTAGTTCCCGGCTGGGGATTGTTCCGTCTTTAAACGGCAAATGATAGCCGAGACTTTTCAGAAACAACCCCAGGTCCAGCATTTTTTCCCGGCTCGGGAGATCATGCACTCGGTAAACGGAAACCTCCTTGGAAATCACTTTCGCCACGCTCCGGTTGGCCAGGAGCATGAATTCTTCGATGAGGCGATGCGAATCCCCGCGCTCCTTTTTAAGGACTTTGATCGGAGCTCCTTTATGGTCGAGGACAAAGCGCACTTCTTCCTGGTCCAGCGAAATCGCTCCGCCTCGTATCCTTTCTCCGGTTAATTTTTTTGCCAGCTTGTTTAAAATGGAAAGTTCGCGATAATGGGGACTCTCCGGTTTTCTAATCGCCTCCTCGGCTTCTTCATAAGTGAACCTCTTCCGCGAGTGGATCACCGTCTTTCCGAACCATTCGCCTTTCACTTTTGCCTCTCTATCAAGAATAAACACCGCGCTCATCGTGAGCCGGTCCGTTTCCGGCCGCAGACTGCACAAATCGTTGGAGAGGGTCTCCGGGAGCATCGGTATGGTGCGGTCGACCAGGTAGACGGAAGTTCCACGCCCGCGCGCTTCGCGGTCGATCGCGCTCTTTTCTTTTATATAATGGCTGACGTCGGCGATGTGAATGCCAACTTCGTACAATTCACCACCCCTAACCCCCTCCTTCTCTAGGGAGGGGAGGACGCGAAAAGATATCGCGTCGTCGAAATCTTTGGCGTCAATCGGATCGATG
Organism: Candidatus Nomurabacteria bacterium RIFCSPLOWO2_01_FULL_46_18; assembly: GCA_001786015.1. GTDB lineage: Bacteria > Patescibacteriota > Minisyncoccia > Phycocordibacterales > UBA9973 > UBA9973. The sequence continues at coordinate 11,320 of MFVH01000013.1, forward strand.
GTGAAAGTAAGGGTCTTCCGGAAATCGCGCCTGTTTCGATAATCGTCATTTAGTATTCCTCGGCGTTTAATTTGCTTCGCTTCTTCTTCCGCGTTTTTTCCGATTTCTTTATCAAAACCTTTCTCCATGGCGATTGCGTGCATCTCGGCATCATTTTCTCCCCGCTTCCCCAGAACTTTAAGAATTTTGCCTTCGGGCGCAAGTCTTGCGCTACGCCAGGAAATAATTTCAGCAAAAACTTTCTGGCCAGCTTTTCCGCCGCTCAAGAATTTTGTCGGTATTAAAATATCGGTGTACATTTTCGGATCGTCCGGTTTTACGAAAAATATATCTTTCTCTTTTTCCAGCACTCCGGCAAAAGCCATCTTTACTCTGGAAATTATTTTTAAAACTTCTCCATTTTGTCTCTTCAGTTTTACTTCAGGGTGAAGAATGATTTCCACCGTATCTCCATGAAGCGCGGTATTCAAATGCCTCGCGTCGATTTCGATGTCCTCTTTTAAGTTCTCAACTTTGACGTACCCAGTGCCCTTGGAGGTGATGGAAATTGTCCCGATAATTTTCTTTTTCATCGCATTAAATATACCACAAAATAAGGGTTTTTTATGGGATTGACATTTGAGTTTAAATATGATATACTATATAGAGTAGTAGTTCGGCGAGCTCGTCCGAGTTCGCTTCTGACAAGGGAAAATTCAACCAAAAAAGAGGTGTTCCATGCGTTTCGCCATGATTTTGAGCGCTCTCGTGGCGCTCACCGGGTGCCAGAAGTATCCGCCACTCAACCTCACGCCACTCCCGCTCGACCAGATGGCCACGGTGCACGAGATCTCGTCGAGCACGATTGACTCTGCGGGAGTCAAGATCTCGAAGAACACCGAGTTCGCGAGCGAGGAGTCACCGCTTGCGGTGGTGGCCAAGCAGAACCTGGCCGTCATCCAGGCGCACCGTGATGTCGGCGTTGCCGACGCCAATCGACCGCTGGCCATCTCTTCCTTCCGGGACGGGAGCTACGGTTACTCGTCGTGGGGCGGATTCTGGGGAGGTCGGAGAATTGACTCCCCTCGTATCAGTCGGTGGGGGAGGAACATTAATCCTCCGCCCGATATGGCTCCCCGGGTTAGGCGCCGGCCGTAAAACAGCTGGCAAGAAGTAAGGCGCTGTGTCTCACACGAGATGCGGCGCCTGTTGTTTTTTAAATAAACTATGTTAGACTCTTTTCATGTTAAAGATACGATTACAAAGAATCGGCCGAAAAAATGACCCGTCTTTCCGGGCGGTTTTGACCGATTCGAAAAACAGCACCAAGAGTGGAAGATTTTTGGAAATTCTGGGAGCTTACAATCCAAAAGCCGGGCAAACGAAGTTTCAGGCGGAAAGGATTAAATACTGGATGGGTAAAGGCGCCAAGCTCTCCGACACTATGCATAATTTTATGGTGCATGAGAAGGTAATCGAGGGCAAGAAAATAAACGTGCTGTCAAAGAAGAGCCCTACTAAAAAAAGAAAGGAGTTGAAAGCGAAGAAGTAATACTATATAGTTGGATAAGGCAGTGAATGAATGATGGTCGGAACTGCTATTTATTTAAAAATTTAATAGTATACTGGCATGCAAGACGCTGACAAGGAATTTCTGGAATACGTAGTTAAGGCGCTGGTCGACAATCCGAACGATGTCAAAATCGATCGAACCGTCGACGAAATGGGCGTGCTCATTACCCTGACGGTTAATCCCGCGGACATGGGGAAGATCATCGGCCGCATGGGCAATACCGCCAAAGCGATCCGAACACTGCTTCGGATCATCGGCATGAAAAACAACGCCCGAGTGAATTTGAAGATTAACGAGCCGGAAGGAGGTATGAGGCCACCCCGGGAGGAACGCCCGGAGAGCTCGGTTAAAACCGTGGACCAGGCAATGGAAGACCTCAAAGGAATCTAGACATCTAAAAACAAAAATCCCCTCAAGAAAACTCCAGAGGGGATTTTTGTTTTATTGACAAATATATTTTTATGTGATATGACATTGATAAATCGTACACAAAACCCCAAAACGGCCAAGGAGGCCACTATGTCACATTCACCGCATCCCAACCTATCCGCGAGCATCAACGCACAAGTACAGAAGGGTAACACCGACAGTGGCTTCTTCGTGAACAGGATGGAGCCTGGCACGATGATCCACATTGTGGCCAGATCCACGAGCTTCACGATGGTCGTGGTTAATCCCGAGAAAAACGAAGTTGCCATGACCAGCACGGTGGAGGGCATAGAAGGACCTGACCTTTGGATGGTGATGGGTTCCGGCTGGGGTAGCAGCTTGATGAAGGTGGGTTGGATCGGTCTGGATGCCCAGATGCGAATGCGTCGTCTCTCCGGTGGTCTTCTCGAGTCTGCTACCGTGAGTTCTTTCGTTGTTCTCGATGATCCAGCAGAGGCCACCCGCATCATGGGGGAAGCTGAAGCGCGACGGCCACGAGTGATGACCGAGGAAGAAGAGGAAGAGTACGAACAACGTTTCGCTACGGCGGTCGAAGAGCTGCTCGTCAGGGAATTCGACGGCGAGGGAGTTCGCAATCGCGCTCGCGAGATGATCGGCCGCTTCGGCAACATTCCAGCCAAAGGGGCCGTGGCTGGAGTTCTGTGCCAGGCGAAGAAGTATGAGAAACTCGATCTCGCCTTCAAGCTCCTTGAGCAAGATTGGGTAGGCCAGTGGTACTTCCAACCCCCTCAGGTCGCGGGAAACCCTGAGTTCATGCCCCTGAACGCTCATCGCTGGAAGGCGCTCTATCGGAATCTCGGCGTTCCTCTTCCCAGCGAAGATCAAGACAAGTAGGATTTGAAACTCAAGTCCGTGAGAAGCTCGTGATTTAATCACTGCTTATCGCGGGCTTTCTCATTTTTGGATGATTTTTAATATTCGTGTTATAAATACTCTATGCGTTTTCACATAATTACAATTTTTCCCGATGCCTTTGACTCTTATTTGCGTGAGTCGATAATCGGCCGGGCGATTAGGAATAAAAAGATAAAAATCAGGTTTTACAATCCGATGGATTTTTGTCCGCCGAAGGAGCGAGTTGACGACCGGCCCTACGGTGGAGGACCCGGGATGGTCTTGCGGCCGGAATTATTTCTTAAAGCATTCGCAAAAATCAAAGTCAAGAAACCCAAAGTTATTTTTTTCTCAACTTCAGGAAAAAAATTTACGACTTCTCATGCGAAACAAACAGCCAAAAAATTTAAAGATATAGTTTTAATCTGCGGCAGATATGAAGGCATTGATGCAAGGGTAAAAAAAATAACCGGTGCGGAAGAAATTTCGATAGGGGATTATGTTTTAACTGGCGGAGAACTTCCGGCGATGGTGCTCATCGACTCAATTTCCCGCCAGATTCCCGGAGTGCTCGGCAAATACGAGTCGCTCGAAGAAGAACGTGTTTCTTCAAGCGAAGTCTACACGCGGCCGGAAGTTTTAAAATACACCCCGCCAGGACGGGGCAAGAAGGCAAAAACTTACCGAGTCCCGAAAGTCCTCCTCTCCGGCCATCGCGCAAAAATCGAGGAGTGGAAGAAAAGAAATATAACCCCCTAAGTCCCCCTTGTCAGGGGGACAGGATCCTCCTCCCTTGATAAGGGGAGGTCTCGGGAGGGGTTTAAAATAGTTGACAAAGATTTTGCCATGAGTATACTAGAGACACTAGATTGAGTCTCGGGTGCAGCATTAATAACGAAGAGCTTTTAACAGCCTTCTTTTTTTGTTATGCAAACCACAGAAACGCGCCCGAAGAAATATTTTTCTAAATACAAAAAACCCTTGATTGAGTTCCCGAATCTGATCGAGGCTCAAAATAAGTCCTTCAAATGGCTCGTCGAAACCGGCCTGAAGGAAGTTTTTAAGGAATTTTCCCCGATCTCCGATTATTCGCAGAAGAAATTTCAGCTTGAATTTGCTTCGTTTTCCTTGGGCGAGCCCAACTGCGATGAAAATTACGCCAAGGTGAACAAGCTCACTTACCACGGCCAGCTCAAGGTTCGGGTGAAGCTTTTAAATAAAATTTTAGGCGTGACCAAAGAGCAGGAAATTTTTATGTCCGAATTTCCCCTGATGACTCCTCACGGTACTTTCATCATTAACGGTGTTGAAAGGGTAATCGTGCCGCAGCTGGCGCGCTCTTTCGGGGTTTTCTTCACCGAGTCGGAAAATAAGAATAAAAAATATTTCGGCGCAAAAATTATCCCGGCCCGCGGAGTTTGGATCGAAATCGAGTCCGAGACGGACGGCGGAATTTATGTCAGAATTGACAAGAAAAGAAAGTTTCCGGTTTCGATTTTGCTTCGGGTGCTTGGCTATCCGTCGGATGAAGCGATTTTGAAAGCTTTTGAGAAAAATCCCGGGGCGCAGGAAGCAATGAAGAACTCAATGGCCAAAGATCCGGCCAAGACACTGAATGATTCTTATGTGGAGATGTATAAGCGCCTTCGGGACGGCGACATGGCTACCGCCGAGAACGCCAAAGAATTCATCACTTCGCTCTTCACTACCGAGCGCTATGATCTTTCCCCGGTTGGCCGGTTTCGATTCAATCAGCGCTTCGGGAAATCGTTGGAGGAGACGGAGTTGGCCCGTCGGACCATTTCCAAGGAAGATCTGATCACCGTTTTGGAACAGATCATTACTTTGAACAATACTCCGGAGGCAAAATCGGACGACATCGACCACTTGGGCCAACGGCGCGTCCGCTTTGTCGGGGAGATGCTCCAGCAGAAAGTGCGCACCGGCATTATGCAGATCAAAAGGAATATTCAAGACCGGATGTCGATCATCGATGTCGATACCGCTCTTCCCATTCAAGTTATCAATCAGCGTCCGCTCCAAGCCCGAATTAAAGAATTTTTCACCACCAACCAGCTCTCGCAGTTCATGTCGCAGGAGAACGTTCTTTATGAAATCGAGCACTTGCGCACGCTTTCCGCGCTCGGCCCCGGCGGGCTTACTCGCGAGCGAGCCGGGCTGGAAGTCCGTGATGTGCATCCGTCGCACTACGGCCGAGTCTGTCCGATTCACACCCCGGAAGGTCCGAACATCGGGCTCATTTTGCACCTTTCGACTTACGCCAAAATCAATGACTTTGGTATCATTGAAACTCCTTACATCAAGGTAAAAAACGGGAAAATCACCGGCGAAGTGGTTTACCTAAACGCGCTCGAGGAAGAAAAATATAATATTACCCACGCCGGAATCTCTTATGGAGAGGATGGCAAAATAACCAAGGAAGAAGTAACCGCCCGGATCAAGAATCAGCCGGGAATAATTTCCAAAAACGAAGTGGATTTCATCGACGTCGCGACCAACCAGGCTTTCTCCATTGCTACTTCCCTCATTCCTTTTCTCGAACACAATGACGCAAACCGGGCCTTGATGGGCTCGAATATGCAGAAGCAAGCGGTGCCCTGCGTCTTGCCGGAAGCGCCGTTGGTCGCGACCGGCATGGAAGATCTGGCCTCTCGCGACTCCGGCCGGCTGGTGGTCGCCGAAGCCGAAGGGACAGTCACTTATTTGGATGCGAAAAAAATAGTGGTGAAGGGAAAAACAGAGAGAACCTATCCGCTGGTGAACTTTTTAAGGAACAATAATTTTTCGGCCTTTCATCAACGACCCTCGGTAAATATCGGAGACAAGATAAAGAAGGGGGATATCTTGGCCGACACTTCCAGCACTGCTGGCGGTCAGATCGCCCTGGGCCAGAATATTTTTGTCGCCTTTCTTTCCTGGTCCGGAGCCAACTATGAGGACGCGATAATCATTTCAGAACGACTGGTCAAAAAAAGCGTTTTTACCAGCATTTACGTCGAGGAATTTATTGCTACGGTCCGAGATACGAAGCTCGGCCCGGAAATAACCACTCGCGACATCCCGAACGTCGGAGAGCTAAAGCTTAAAGATTTGGACGAAGACGGAATTGTCAGGATCGGCGCGGAAGTCAGAGAAAACGACATTTTAGTGGGTAAGATTACTCCGAAAGGGGAAACCGAACTTACACCGGAAGAGCGCCTACTCCGCTCGATTTTCGCGGAAAAGGCGCGGGATGTGAAAGACACCTCGCTTCGGATGGAGCACGGCAAATCCGGCCGAGTGATCGGAGTAAAAATTTTCTCTCGGGAGCAGGGCCATACGCTGGAAGCGGGAATTATAAAGAAAATAGTGATTGAAGTCGCGCAGATTCGGAATATTTCCGTCGGTGACAAGCTTTCTGGCCGGCACGGAAATAAGGGGGTCATCTCAATCGTTTTACCCGAAGAAGATATGCCCTATACGGAAGATGGCACACCGGTTGACATTATCCTTTCGCCCCTGGGCGTTCCCTCCCGCATGAACTTGGGGCAAATTTTTGAAATGCATCTGGGCATGGCCGCCAGTTCGCTTGGCTACCAAGCGATTGTCCCGTCTTTTTTAGGGGCGACGCATGAGGAAATTGCGGAAGAATTAAAAAAGGCCGGACTCCCGGAGAACGGGAAATTGAAGCTCTATGACGGCCGCACCGGCGAATCCTTCGAACAGGATGTGGCGACGGGTTATATGTATCTGTTGAAACTCCATCACATGGTTGAAGACAAAATTCATATGCGTTCGATCGGCCCGTATTCCCTGATTACCCAGCAGCCCTTGGGTGGAAAGGCTCAGGGCGGGGGGCAAAGATTCGGAGAAATGGAAGTCTGGGCGCTCGAAGGCTACGGATCGGCTTATACGCTTCGGGAAATGCTTACTATCAAATCGGACGATATCATGGGCCGGTCGCAGACCTTCGATTCGATAATCAAAAATGAAAAAATAAAAGCGCCGACCTCGCCCGCCTCTTTCAATGTCATGCTTAATTATCTTCGAGGGCTTGCGCTTGACGTAAATCTTAAGAAAACAAAATGAAAACCCTAAACACAACCGAATTCGATCAAATAGAGCTCAAGCTCGCCTCGCCGGAGCAGATCAAGGAGTGGTCTTACGGCGAAGTGACCAAGCCGGAGACGATCAACTACCGCACCGGGCGTAGCGAGCGCGGAGGGCTTTTCGACGAGAAAATTTTCGGCCCGGAGAAAGACTACGAGTGTTATTGCGGGAAATACCGGCGCATTCGCTATAAGGACATTATCTGCGAAAAATGCGGCGTGGAAGTCACTCGTTCGGTCGTTCGCCGGGAGCGGATGGGGCACATTGAACTCGCCACTCCGGTCGCCCACATCTGGTTTCTACGCGGAGTGCCGTCCCGGATGAGCATCCTCCTCAATATCTCAGTCTCCGATCTGGAGAAGGTAATTTATTTTGCCGGCTATATCATCGTCAAAGTTCATGAAGAGGAAAAAGAAAAAATTATTGCCGGTCTGGATAAAGAGTATAAGACGAAACTGAAGAATGCCACCGATGACGCGACTCGCGAGAAGCTGAAAACCCTGCTTTCCAACACCAAGAAGGAAATCGGGGAAATTTATGAAGGGAAAGTCTTGAATGAAATTTCCTTTCATCATTATTCTTTGAAATACGGCACTTGTTTTGAGGCGAATATTGGCGCGGAGGCGATTTATTCCATTTTTAGAAATTTGGATTTGAATAAATTAAAACGCCATACAGAGCATGGGTTGGAAAAGGCCAGCGTCGCTGAAAAAGAAAAACTGCAAAAGCGGCTATCTCTCATCCGGGCGATGACCTATGCCGGCATTAAGCCGGAATGGATGTTCCTTACGGTTATTCCAGTTATTCCGCCGGTCTTGCGCCCGATGGTGGCGCTCGATGGTGGCCGACACGCGACCAGCGACTTGAATGACCTCTATCGCCGGGTAATCAACCGCAACAACCGGCTGAAGAAACTCAAAGAAATCAACGCCCCCGACGTAATTCTCCGGAACGAAAAAAGAATTATCCAAGAAGCGGTTGACGCCCTGATCGACAACTCGATCGCCAGACAGAACGACTCGGTGGCGATGAGCCAATCGCAGAAGCGTCCACTCAAATCGCTCTCCGATAATTTAAAGTCGAAGCAGGGCCTTTTCCGACAGAATCTTTTAGGCAAACGGGTGGATTACTCCGGTCGCAGCGTGATCGTAGTCGGTCCGCAGCTCAAGCTCAATCAATGCGGTCTGCCGAAGCATATGGTCCTCGAGCTTTTCCGACCCTTTGTCATATCCCGGATTTTGCAGGCGGAGCTCGCTTTTAACATTCGCGGCGCCAACAAGCTGATTGAGGAACGCACGCCGGAGGTCTGGGCGATGCTTGAAGAGGTGATCGAAGGCAAGTACGTGCTTTTGAATCGCGCTCCGACTCTGCACCGGCTGGGAATTCAAGCTTTTCATCCGATCTTGGTTGAAGGAAACGCGATTCAGGTGCATCCTCTGGTTTGTCAGGCTTTTAATGCCGACTTTGATGGAGACCAAATGGCCGTTTACGTTCCGCTCTCCGAAGAAGCGCAATGGGAAGCGAAGGAACTGATGGCGGCGAACAAGAATCTCTTGAAACCCCAGAACGGCGACCCGATTGTTCATCCGTCGAAAGATATGGTGCTCGGGGCTTTTTGGATGACAAAATCAGTCGATGGGGAGAAGGGGGAGGGAAAATATTTTTCCAATCCGAATACGGCAATCACCGCTTATGAATACGGAATCGTGTCTCTGCGCGCTCAAATAAAAGTTCTGGCGACGGATACTCCGAAATACAAAAAATTCGGTGGCGGGCTTTTTGATACGACGGTCGGCAAGTTGTTCTTTAATAGTGTCTTGCCCAATGATTTTCCATTTGTGACAGATGAAATGACCCAGCGGCGGCTTTCCTCTTTGGTTGACGAGCTTATTCTGTACTATGGAGTGGACGACACTCCTCCGATCTTGGACAAAATCAAGGACTTTGGTTTCAAGTACGCGACTCTTTCCGGCACAACTTGGGGAATGGACAACGTGAAAGTGCCCGCTGAAAAGCAAAAGATAGTAGCTGAAGCAAAAAGGAAAGAGAAGGAAGTAATTTCCCAATGGAGTGAAGGCCTTTTATCAGAAGAAGAGAGATATCAAAAAATTATAGAGATTTGGACTAGCGCCCTGAGCGAACTTAAAAAAATATTGCCCGATACCCTGGAAAAACACAGCTCTACTTATGATATTTTTACCTCCGCGGCCCGAGGATCGATGGGACAGCTTGCGCAAATGACCGGAATGAAGGGGCTCATCCAAAACAACCAGGGCCGGACGCTGGAGTTCCCGATCATTTCCAGCTATAAGGAAGGATTTTCCCCGACTGAATATTTTATTTCAACGCACGGGGCTCGCAAAGGCGCTTCCGACACGGCCTTGAACACCGCCAAAGCAGGATACTTGACCCGGCGCCTGGTGGATGTGGCGCAGGACGTGGTCATAACCCAAGAGGATTGTGGCACCAAAGAGGGGAAGCTGGTCAGCGCTGAAAATATCTCCGGGATTGAAATTCCGCTTTCGAAAAATATTCATGGCCGAGTTTTGGCGGAGGATCTCGAAGACCAAAATGGGAAAGTGATTTACAAGAAAGGATTTCTGGTTACCAAAGAAAAAGCGCAGGAAATTGAGCGCTCGGGGGTAAAAGAAGCTTATGTGCGATCTCCACTTACTTGCCGGACGGTTCACGGCCTCTGCGGGCAGTGCTACGGCTTGGACTTGGGCCGAAACCGCTTAGTCAAACTGGGAGAAGCGGTGGGAATTATCGCGGCCCAAGCGATCGGTGAACCGGGCACCCAGTTAACTTTGAGAACTTTCCACGCCGGAGGAGTGGCCGGTACCGATATCACCACCGGGCTTCCCCGGGTTGAAGAAATATTTGAGAGAAGAACGCCCAAAAATTCGGCGATTGTCTCCGAAATCGAGGGCGTAGTGATCGAGATAAAAGACAAGGATGAGAAAGAAAAAATCATTAAAGTGCTTGCTTCGGACAAAGAAAGCAAATCCAAAGAGAAAGAATACCTTATTCCGTTCCGCAGGGTTCCGATCGTAAAAATCGGCGACAAAGTGAGGGCGGGCGAGCTCTTAACCGACGGATCAGCTGACATCAGCGAGATTTTCAAGTTCGGAGGCAAAGAAGTGGTGGAAGAGTATATCATCCGGGAAATCAACAAAGTTTACGAGCTGCAAAGCGCTTCAATCGCCAGGAAGCACACCGAAATAATTATTCGCCAGATGTTTTCACGCCGACGGATCAAAGATTCCGGCGAAACCGTTTTTTCGGCCGGGGACATTGTTGAAAACACCGCGCTGATTGAAGAAAATGAGAGAATAGAAAAGGGAGGTGGAAAAGTTGCGAAGGCGGAAGTGATCGCGCTTGGCATCACCGAAGTATCCCTCCGAACCAAAAGCTGGCTCTCGGCCGCTTCCTTCCAAAATACCAATCGGGTGCTCATCGAAAACGCGATCAAAGGCGGAGTCGATTCTCTCCGGGGGCTTAAGGAAAATGTTATTATCGGCCGGTTGATTCCGGCGGGCACCGGATTTGTGAAAAAAGAGGAAAAGTAAAATTTATGAACTCTCCCGTTCAACAAATTAAGGAGAGAATTTCAATCGAAGATCTGGTCTCTTCTTATATAAAATTAGAGAAAGCGGGCAAAAACCGGAAAGCCAAGTGCCCTTTCCACAACGAGAAAACGCCGTCTTTCTTCATCTCGCCGGAACGGGGAAGCTACTATTGTTTCGGCTGCGGAGCGAAAGGTGACATCTTTACTTTTGTCGAGGAGTTTGAAGGGCTGGATTTCCGCGGCGCGCTCCGGCTCTTGGCGGAGCGCGCCGGAGTACCGCTGCTCGCCTATAATCCGAAAGCAGAGAGCGAAAAGGAAAAGCTTTATCGGGCAATGGAAGAGGCGGCGAAATTTTTCGAGAATAATTTGGAGAAAAACAAGCAAGCCCAAAAATATTTGGAGCAGCGTGGCCTGAAACCGGAGACGATAAAAAATTTCCGGCTGGGCTACGCGCTTCCGGAATGGCGTGCTTTGTATGAGCATTTTCAAGGGAGGTTCAAAGATTCGGATTTGGAAACAGCCGGCTTGATTAAAAAAAGCGAAGAGGGGGGAGAAAGATATTACGATCGATTCCGAGGCAGAATAATGTTCTCTATCGCCGATTCGAGCGGCCGAGTGATCGCTTTTTCCGGGAGAATTTTTCCGGAAATCCCGATTAAAGTCGGGATACCGACAGAGGTCGGTACGGCAAAATACTTAAACAGCCCAGAGACGCCGATTTTCAACAAGTCATCGGTTCTATACGGTCTGGATCGGGCGAAAGAGTCAATCCGCAAAAATAATTTTTCCATTTTAGTCGAAGGCCAGATGGATCTGATAATGTCGCATCAAGCCGGATTTAAAAATACGATCGCCGCCTCGGGGACAGCTCTCTCTGATTCGGTTTTTTCGAAAGAGAATGTAATTTCCAATTTTGGATTGATTCGGCGGCTCTCCGGAAATATTGTTCTTGCTTTTGACGCGGACCGGGCCGGTTTTGCCGCAACTCTCCGAGCCGCGAAGATCGCTCTTTCTTTGGGTATGGACGTAAAAATAGCCGAAGTCACCTCCGCTACCGACCCGGCGGAGTTAATCAGAGAGGGCGGGCCGGATGCCTGGCGGGCTGCCATTCGGAAATCGAGCCACATAATCGAATTTCTCCTGGCTCGGGTTTTGAAGGAGCATCCGGACTCCCGTAAGGCGGCCAAAGAGATAAAAGAGCAAATTCTCCCTTACGTCGACGCGGTTGAAAGTTCAATCGAAAAAATGTATTTTGTGAAAAGAATAAGTGAAGCGGCGGGCATCCCGGAACGCGCGCTCGAGGAAGACCTCCGAAAAATTGAGCGGGACTTAAAAGCGGAAAAACAAGAAATTACCGATTCCGGTGAATCGGAAAACAAAATCTACCGCAAAGAGCGCATTCTGGAAAAACTCTTGGGCATTCTCTTTTGGCAGAAGGGGCTTCCAAATCCCGCGCTTGATGCTGAAAAAGTATTGCAGGATTTGAATGGAATTTTAAAAGTTAATATTGAAGAGCGCAAAGGCGAGATGCCGGATTTGATTTTTGAAGCGGAAATTTTTTATGGAGAGGCCGTCCATCTGGAAAAAGAAGTGAAAGAACTCTTGGCCAATTTGAAGGAAGAAGTTCTTCGGGAAGAGTTGGCGCGAAAAACGAAGGAGCTTTATCTTGCCGAAGAGAAGAAAAACGCCGCTGTCTCTGCTAAAGTTTTGAGAGAATGCCAGGCGATCAATAAAGAGATCGAAGAGATTAAAAACAACCGTTTTAGCAACATTTAAAATAAAATGAAAAAAAAGAGAAAAAAAATAAAAACCAGACCCAAGACCGCAAAAAGAGCAAGACCGAAAAAGAGAAAACCGGAGAAACCCCAAAAGCGAATCACGGCCGGAAGGAAAGCCGAGGAGCTCCTCCGTTTGTCAGCGGTGCTCATCGAGAAGGGACGCAAGCGTGGCTTCATTACCTACGATGAAATATTGAAAACTTTCCCCGACATCGAAAACAACATTTTGTTTTTGGACGAGCTTTATGAAAAATTATCCGAAGCCTCGATCGACGTCTTGGAAGGAGGGAATTTGCTTAATCTGGACACCGAGCTCTCCGACAAGGACCTGGAGAAATCCCCGATTCACGATTCGATCCAGATGTATTTGAAAGAAATTGGGCAATATCCGCTGCTTTCGGCAGCCCAGGAAAAAGAGCTGGCCCGCCGAATCGAAGCAAGCGACCCGGAAGCTAAAAATTTGCTCGCCCGGGCGAATTTGCGATTGGTTGTTTCGATTGCCAAAAAATATGTCGGAAGGAGCGCGAACTTAACTCTGCTCGACCTCATTCAGGAAGGCAACCTGGGGCTCTTTAAGGCGGTTGAAAAATTCGATTGGAAAAAAGGATATAAATTTTCCACTTATGCCACTTGGTGGATACGTCAGTCGATCACTCGGGCGCTGGCGGACCAGTCCCGGACTATCCGAATACCGGTCCACATGGTGGAAACGATTTCCAAATACAAGCAAGTGCACCGGAGACTCTCCCAGGATCTCGGCCGAGAGCCGCTGGCCGAGGAGATTGCCACCGAGATGAACATCCCGGTGGAGAAAGTGCATGTAATCGAGAATATTTCGCAAGAAACAATTTCCCTGGAACAGCCGGTCGGCGACGAAGATGACAAATCAACTCTGGAGAATTTCATTCCGGACGAGAAAATTTTGCGTCCGGATCAAGAGTCTTCCCGTCGAATTCTGACCGATCAGATCAAACTTGTCTTAGGCGAGCTTAGCCCCAAAGAGCGGAAAATTCTGGAGATGCGCTATGGGCTCACCGACGGTATTCAGCATACGCTGGAGCGGGTGGGGGAGGAGTTCGGCGTAACCCGCGAGCGTATCCGTCAGATCGAAGCCAAGGTCCATGAAAAACTCCGCCAGCACGACAAGATCTATCGACTTAAGAACTATTTTGAATAAGTCCATTTTGCTATTTGACTTATCGTGTTTTTTTATGTATAAACTATAGAGAAGTACCCGTACTCCACGGGAAACAATGAAGTGTCCAGGATGGCCGGAAGTCATCTTTTGGATGGGGCACGAGCGCCCCCATTGTTTTTGGAGAAGAAAGGTAAGTTTAAGATGGCAATTCGTACCTTGCGTGAGGCGATGTTGCGGAAGTTGGTTTCACCCCTCCTTCTTGATCTGTGGATGTTAGCCCCTCCCATTAAGGGAGAGACTCGTACGTCTCCGCCGGTCAAGAACGTGAGGAGTTTTCGGAATGAGGCCGGGTTGATTCACTTTTTACTGGTTTCGTCAATCGGGCTTTTCTTCCTCGCTTCTGTCGAGCGGTTGTGGCCCCTCAACTTTGGTCCTGGGTTGATTATGTTGTTGGGTGCGTATTTCACCTACCTCACTGGGCCGACTCGAAAGTTCGTTCATGACGCTTTCGAGCTTGCCATTGCCCTCGGGTCTCACTCTGCCACTGGTCTGCTTTCGAAGCAACAACTTGAAGAGCTTGCTAGGGAGGCAATGGTCGCTGCACTGAAACTCATCATTGAAATGGACAATACTCCGTCCATGAAACGATATGGGTTCGATCCGAACGACAAGGAGTGGGAGAACGCTCAGTTGAGTGAGAAGGAAGCCCGTGCCAAAGCCCGTAGAACGTACAATGCCTTGGCTAGATTTGGTCTCGTCAGTGGGGGGTACGGACCATTCTATCGTAAAGCTCTCGCAAGACGTGCTCAGGCATTCATGAAGGCAACACAGATCGCTTCCTAAGGGCCGGGTGGGGATTGTCTCGTTAGAAAAATTACGGTTGGGTAAGAGGTAAGGAGTCTTGCCCAACCAAGAACAATCGAAAGCACGTTAAGACTTCAACCGAAGAGCACTGGCGGCTTTTTTTATTTGTGTTATTTTTCTAATTTTTAACATTTTGTCATTTTGCAAAATGACAAAATGTTCTGAGGTAATATTTTACCCAAGATTTCAAAACTTCTAGAAAAAATTTAAATTCCTACTTCAACAGAATCTTGATAATTTTATTTTATCTCGCTTAGCTGTTTTATTACTGTCTCATAGGGTTGGGCGCCGGGTATGCTAGCGACAACTTTTCCTTTATAGACAATAAATGACGCTGGAGTTCCGCGCACGCCTGCACTGGCGCCGTCCTCCACGTCAGCCTGAATTTTACTTTTGTACTTTCCGCTATTGAGACACAAGTTGAAGGCGGAAACATCCAGTCCCAAATCTCCCGCGATTTTCGGGAGTTCGGAGTCGGGAAGCCCGTCATTGGATGGAGTTATTTCAAAGATTCTATCGGTAAATTTCCAAAAAGCGTCATTCCCTCCCTGTTCCCAAGCGCACTCGGTCGCTTCCGCTTCGCGAATGGCCTTGGAATGAAGCTGCGGGATCGGATAGTGCCGATAAACCCAGGCAACATTTTTATTATTTTCTATTACTCTTTGCATGGTGCCATGGAACACCCTACAGAACGGGCACTCGAGATCTGAATACTCGACGATGAAGATGCTCGCCTTCAAGTCTCCTTTAATATGCTCATCTTTCGAAATTGGTCTCACCTCTGTCACTCCACCACTATCTTGATTATCTCCCTTCTCGGAAATCGGGGCAACATTGCCTTTTAACAAAATCGCCCCGGCGATCATGAGGCCGGTCAAGAGAATCGCCCCCACGATTTTCGAGGTGTTGTCGATAGGATTTTGACTAATAGGTGTATTTGTATCATTGTTTTCTTCCATATAATTTATTATAGCACAGACTTGTGATATAATTAACAAATTATAAACTAATTGAATTATTTATTATGATGATGCACAACAAAGCCTGGGGGCATGGTTGC